>DRGT01000057.1 GCA_011055585.1 Candidatus Nitrosopumilus sp.
CTAAATCACCAGCTTCCCACAACTTTGGAATCTTAGAACCATCCGATTCATCATCATCAACAACACCAAACAAACGCTTAAAATCACCCAACTTCCCCTTCATACCATAATTCGGGTAAACCAAAACAAAACGCAAATCCAAAGTACGACGAAAAGGCAAAAACACTTTGTGAACAACACAACGAATCTTCAAAAAAGAGAAATCAAAACCAAAATTAAAACCAACCAAACGAGTCAACCAAGGAGAACGAACTCCAGCCAAAAACTCGACAAAATCCAATAACAACTGCCGCTCATCAACATTCAAAAACACGCGCTCAAAATCAGCCGATTTGACGCCAATAGAAACAATACGATCAACCAAAGGAGTCAAACCAGTAGTCTCCAAATCAACGACAATATCACCATCAAACTTCTTAGAATTAAAAGAAGGTGGAGAAACAGTAGAAGAAGTAGACGCGCTCAAAGGAACAGTGGAAACATCAGAACCAGAAGAAGAGGCCACATCAGAAGAATTCATTAACAAAAATCACCTATGATAAAATTTTGTTCCAAAAAATTTAAAAACAGAACAGTCTAAAACCGAGAATTTTCGTAAAAAATAGTGAATACAACAAAATCCAGCACCCCTATATATATACTTGATCTTTTGCAAACCCAGAAAAAATGGAAAGCTAACACAATCCACCAGAGTATTTAAAAACGTATGGTTTCCCATACGTTCTTATACTTGTTGTTGTTTTGTGTTAAACTCTTATTGTTTTTCTGTTTATCACTTCTATTATTCTTGTTGGTTCTCTGGGGTATTGTTTGAAATGAAGATCACCCTGGAAGCTGTCTGCTATTGCAGACAGCGATTGTATTGTTCCCATGTTGCTTGAGTAGTGTGTCTTTATTTTTTTTGTTGTTGTTGTTTTCATGTTATCTCTTTCTCCTGCTCTCGCTGTTGCGAGAGCTACATCTAGTTAGCATACTACCTTAATAACCTTTCGCTTTCCGCTACATAACCTTAGGAATCTCGACGATTGTCGATGAAATCAAACTAGTATATTAATTTTACTGACACACCTTGGAAATATAGAAAACAACAACCAACACCCACCAAGGTTTTCGTCGATAGACGAAAACAATACTATAAGTGTACTGAACAGTACACTAACCACCCGCTTGCCTGTACCTATCGCTACCCCATAATATCTATTACCCACACAAACACACACAAAAAGAAAAACTGTTGGGTTTATTATGTAGTAGGAATGATAGATTTATAAAGTACCACTACCTATGCAATGCAAGGAAAAACAAAAGTTTTTCTTTTTTGTTTAAAAATGTGGAGTTTTGAAATCCCTTTAAGTGGTAGGAAATTAATAATGATTACTGGAAAATGTGAGCATGGCAACCGATTGTGTTGTATGACTTGTAGGAAAATAGAGGAGATTAAATGAAAAAGTTTCTAACGTCTATTAAACAAGTTCAACAATTTAACCAGGGAGCTTTGACCCGATATTATCGAGCCGTTAACGATTGGAAACAAAGCAATAGATTGAGTGGGTTTCCATCACCAGCTATTTATTTGTTTTTGACTGAGAAAGGAACTAAGAGAAAAAAAGGTTATGTTGGAACCTACCAATATGAGAACAGAATAAGTAAAGGATATTATTGGGATCGTACAAAAAAAGGTTTAATTGAACGCTTAAAAAAAGAAGGAGTGATAATTTAAATGTTAGCTGGAAACTGTGAAACAATCAACCTTGAAACTGCTTTAAGGGAAGTGAATAAACTAAAACCATACAATGGAAACATAATCTTTAATCGCCACCCTGAACCCGTTGGGAAACGTTTTCGTTTCACTTTAAGGGTTAAAGATAGTCGAAACGGTGGGGCTAGGCGTGGGTTTGACGGTAAAAGAATGGTGTCGGCCTGTTGGCATGTTCATGGACACTTCTTTGAGTGCTTGTTTAAGGTAGTCCCTGATGCATTTATTATTACTGGAAAGCATTCTATAACTGCTATCCTTGGAAATTGGGTTGACCAAAATATAGGGAGCATGATAAAACCATTATACCACAGTGAAGCTTGCGAGTGCAACAATTAAAGGAGTGTTAAAGAAATGAGTAACCTTTTAGACTTTTTACTAGTAGTCTTTTTCTATTCTGGGATTACATTAGGATTGTTTGGAATTGCTTTAAAGCTTTTTGAAATAGTTTTGAGTCTTCCATCTGCCGGAGATAAATTAATTGTTATGGGTATTGGATTGTTTATCCTATCCTTTGGATTTGCAGTCCTATCAATTCAATACGATAAATACAAGAACCAATTGGAAAAAAATTAGTCCTTTAAGGGAGTTATAAAATGTATTTGAAAAGAAGGGATTATACGTTTGAGTGGGAAAATAATGGTAAACGATTACCGAAAACTAGCGGAGTATGTACAAATGTTTTCTAAAAAAGAAGCTGAGCTTATAATACTCCAAAGCAGAGGTGGACTAGGTAAATCTTATTCTATTAAGGAAGCAATGGAAGACCGTGAACATTTGATGCTGAACACCCACTTAACACCCCTAGCGAATTATTTAGAAGTGTGGAAAGCAAGCACCAACGGTCTTCCAATAATATACGAAGACTTAGGAAAAACATTCTTTAAAAGTGACATTAATGTAAGTTTATTCAAACAATTATGTGAAACCAGCAAAAAGAAAACCATTCATTACCACACCACTAGCAAAAGGATAGGTGATGCTCCTAAATCATTTCAAACCACCAGCAACGTCATGGTTGTAGTCAATGAATTCGTTAGCGGTAAAGAAGATATTAGAGCATTGGAAAGCAGAGGATTCTGGGTAGTGTTTGAGCCAACAAAAAAAGAGTTATGGAAAAAGATGGTAGAGATTACTGGAAAACCATACAAAACATTAAACGATGGCCAAAGAAATGAAGTACTAACATACATTTGCTCTAAAACAGAAACTATTGGATTGAATTTAAGGCACTTAATTAGAGGATTTCAATTAGCTAATTACCAAACCATTGGAGGAAAATTAGATTGGAAAAATGAGTTAGACCAATTATTAAAACCATCTGACAATGTTATAGCTTGGAACATTCACTTAAATAGTGGTAGAAAAATGAGTTATAAAGCTAAGGAATTTGAACGACAAACTGGAAAAACCCAGAGAACATTTTACCGACACATAGAAGGAGAGGAAAAAAAACATGGGAGATAGAATAAGTGTTTCATTCACAAATGGATATGAAGACAGTCCAGTCCTATTCAATCATTGGGGTGGGATGAGTTTTGTAAAAAAAGCAAGAGAGTTCATTAAAAACCGAAAGAGTGAAAGAGATGATCCAAAAGAGATATTAGTGGAGTTCATTCAAACACTGGAAAAAAATCACTCACTATATCTTGGCAAAGACTTAGACGATGGAGATAATGGAAACCATGGCCACCACACCATAAATGTTAAAACAGGATTAACAGTAAAATACCATAAGGAAGTGAATATTCATGAATGATTTAATGACGCAATGGCAAAACCAAGGAACTGAAACCAAACAACCACCCAAAATGAAACCCAATGGAATAGTTTTGAAAAGCGAGCTAGAAGAAAAAGAAACAGTAGAATTTAAGGAAAATGCTAGTGGAAAACTATACCTTGGAAGCATAAAATTCAAAGCAGACAAAGGAATAACCAATGAATGGTTAATTGACAAATTAAAAAAAGTTAGCCAACTACGAACAATCATGAACGAATTAGAAAAAAACAAGAATGGAGGAAATTAAACTCATGCATCATACAACAACCCATAGTTTCACCACAGAAGAATTAGACGAATTAAAAAAATTCACTAAAAAAGAAACTGTTGAAGAAGCAATGGAATTGTGGGCATACATGACTTATAATTTAAAATCATGTTGTGATTTCCATATAAAAAAAATTGGGAAAAAACAAATTCAAATAATAGAATTGGATTGATGACATGACTACACTATGCCCTAACTGCAAAGCTATACTAGAATACACTTTAAAAGAAGTGATTATAGAAACAACAAAATTTGGAGAAACCAAACAAACCAATTTTCAATGGGCTTGCAATAATTGTGGAAAAATCTTGTTTGACAACTCACCGGATGCTTATCATTATTTACGCACAGGAGAAACACCATTAAATAAACAAACCATTAGACGGGGGGTGTAGCTCAATCAGGTAGAGCACCGTTCTTATAAAGCGAAGGTTGAGGGTTCAAATCCCTCCATCCCTACTTAATTTTTTAGGAGGTGAGATATTATGAAAAAGATTAAAAAATCCTTTTTTGAAAGAGATTTAGAATTAATGGACTCTAGAAAAGTAGAATCTATTGAAACAACAATTTCAAAAGGAAAAATTGAGAGAAAAATTATTAAAAAATAGGAGTGAAGAGCAAGGGTGTGCTCGTTGGCCTCATAAGCCAAAGGTTGTTGGTTCAAATCCAACCACTTCTAATGACCCAAAGAAATTGGTGTAAGCGCAACCAGCAAGTCTGGAGAACACACCCTGCATGCAACAGGGAACTGCTGATGAGAATGAGGCATTTCTTTGGGTCAAATTCCATGATTTAAAACAGGGTGTGTAGTATAGCTTGGTAAGTATTCTCGCTTTGGGTGCGAGAGACGTTGGTTCAAATCCATCCACACCCAACCGCTGGTGATAATCCAAGGTGGATTAACGATTTTGTAAATCGTGCGTGGTAGGTTCGATTCCTGCCACCAGCTAACCCTAATTTTCAACCAAGACACCACAGAATTAAAAGACAAGCCACTACTTTCAAATTTAAGGCCACTACTATGCTCTAGGCTGAGCCATCTTCTTTATCCCTATCAAATTGAACAGAATACCTAATCCCCACGTCCAAAACATCTTCTTGAGAGATAAAAACACTAGATCGACCATGTAAAAAACCACGCTTCTTAAATCCAAAGCTGTTTAAGGCTCGAGAAACTCTCCTAGATGACACTAAAACCTCTTCATTACCCTCTAAAGCAAACAATTCCCGGACACGCTCTGATATTTCAACAATAGAGTACAACTTAGGTTTTTGAACGATGTCCTTTAAGGCCAAAATAAGTTTCGTCTCTAATTCATCATCTTGTTGAATCCCACGCTTCTCTAATATCTTTTGGTTGGCCAGTTCAATCAATCCAGGGACCCATTCTTCATCAATAGTTAGTGCCATTGCGATTAATGGTAGCCATAATTCTCTTTCTCTTCCAATGATTTGACCGAACTTTTGACGCAATATTATCCTTTGGTTTTCCATTAATGTTTCGTTGGGTGCTTGAGGGTGGAAAAAAACTCTAGAAATGGCTGGGTTCTCTGTAAAAATTAAAAAAGGGGTGTTTTTTTTTTTATTTTCTTGGTTATACTCTATTTTACTCCACCCTTTCCACCCTTCACCCCTCTTATCTTCATTTAAATGGTAGTATGAGCGAAAAAGTGGGTGGGTTTTCGACGATCGACGAAGCCCACCCTGTACAATTGACGAAGTATACTTAATTGGGCTTTGTTTGCCAAATGGAGCTTGGTTTGACCGCCATCTTTGGTACAATCCTGAGAAACTAAACCCACCCCTTTTTCCACCCCCGGAGTTTATCATGGATTCCCATTGGATGAATTCATCGTCATTTGTCGTATTTCCCCTTGTTTTTGTTCGTTGATCGTCGTCCTTAGGATTCTCTAGGGTGGGGTAGGGTGGATTGGGTGGGTTTTGGTTTTGACCCAAAAACACCCCCCTTTCTCCTAATTCTACATAATTATTAGGGTTTTGGACTTCTTTTTTGAGGCCGTCGACAGTGGTTTCGTCGATTGTCGCACCTTCTTTTGGGGTGATTATTTTTGGTTCTGTGCTCTCTTTTGGCTTTTCTTCTGTTTCGTCTTCTTCCATTATCCATTTCGTTAATTGTCGTAGGTCTTGGTAGTTTTTCAACACGACTTCGTAGTTTTCGAACATTGTTTGGTGTAGTTGGTCTCTGTATTCTTCCCATTTTTCATCCATGATCTCCACATCAGTGTTCAGGATTTTCTTGTTCGTACTTCGGATCATTGTGATTTCAATGGTTCGATCCAATAGCACCTCTTCAAGGCCTTCTATGTTGGCTATTGTCGTCGGCCCGTAGGTCTCGTATGTTTTGCTTTTTCTTACTGTGACTCCGCCTTCATTGTGTTCTTCTATTCTGCTGACGTATATTCCTTTCTTGTACCTGCTTAGTAGTAGACTGCGAATTTCGCTTCCTTCGTTTTTTGCGTATTTTTCTCCTTCGTCTTTTAGGAATGTTGGCCTGGCTTCTTGTGTTAATCTAAACAAGTTTGCTGGTGTTTGGCTTAGTGTTGGGTGTGCATTCCAGCACGTTTGACCTAAATAGGTTGTCAACTTGGTTTTCCCACATCCTTTTCTTCCGTTAATAAACAACATTGGATATGAGTCAAATAGGTAGTGGAAGTAAGTGCCTATTTCCCAGCATGTTAATAGTTTAAATTCTTTACTGTTTTTAAAGTCGAAGTATTGTTTTTTGTCTTCTGTTAGCTCGTTTCCGATTTCCGTCATCGTTTTTTGTTTTTCTTCTTCTTCTTTGGTTTTTTCTAAGTACTTTTTAACTCTGTTTTGAGGCCATCTGTTGTGTTCTGTTATTTGGTTAGTGATATAATAATCGCCAGCCTTTTTAGTCTTATAGTCTATCCATTCTATTTTTTTATCGCTTGTGATTAACGCTGGATACTTTCCTTCCTTTTCTATTTCATCTCCATCTTTTGTCACTATGGTTTTTGTCGCGTGTAAGTGTGTTCCTATCACTAGCCTTTTTTCTTCTGGGATGTAATCGATTGCTGGATTGATGGTTTTGTTTTTTGCTTCCCAATCGATTTCGATTTCTGGTTCTGTGCTTTCTTTGTCCTGATCCATTTTTTCTTCTTGTCTTTTTTCTTGCACTTTATTCATGGCTTGATATATCTTTTGTTTTTTGGCGTTGTCTAATTTTTTGTGTTGGATTTTTGCTATTAAGTCTTTTGTGTTGGTTATTGTGGTCATTTTGTCGGCTTCGTAGTATCCCCAATCGTATAATTCTAGTAGCTCGTTTTCTATTAGTAGGCATAGTTTGTTGTCTGTTGTTCCGATGAATATGTCTTTGGTGACTTTTTTGCCGTCTTCTAGTATTCTTTTTTTTTGGTTTGGCCATGCGTTGGTGAATGTTGGGTTCATTTTATTACACTTTCACCATGGTTTTGAGGAATTCTTTTCCAATGTATTCAGCGTATTTTGGTGGAACGCATTGAGATAGTGTTTTTTTATTGTTTACCCACCCTATTTCCATTGCATTTTGCCATTCTTTTAGTTCGTTGTTTTTATTCTGTTTTACTATGGTATTGTAATATGCTCTTTTTTCTTTGTTTCCGAAGCACCCTGGTTTTCCCCCGCCCCATACTCCTATAGCTGTCCCATTCCATACCGCATTTTTGTGTTTTTTGTGTGGAATTTGATTTGGTTTAAACCCATGGCATTCAAATATCCGGTGCCGTATTATTTTTAATCTAAACATTTCTCCACATAACATCAAATCTTTTCGTAGCGGAGCACCGATTACGTTTTCAATCACGAATGGCTTTTGAGTCGCTTGTAGTAATCTTCTTGTTTCTCTAATTAAATCAGGGTATTCTTTTCCTTTTTTTCTCCATTTAATTGTTCCATGAGAGTATGCTTGGCATGGTGGGGAAGCCCATATTAAATCGGCTTTTTCCATTTCTTTTATACTTGTGTTTAATGCGTCAATCTGATTTAGTTTGAATGGGTATTCTGGCATTGGGTTGATGTCGATCCCAATTATTTCATTGAATCCAGCGTTTTTTAGACCAACGCTTGCTCCTCCTGCACCACAAAATAAGTCTAATAATTTCATGTTTTCACTTCTTAGTTTGTTGGCCTTCCACATTTAAAGCATCTTTTAAAAATGTGTCTTTCCCATTGGGTTAGTTCTTGTCTGCAGGTTTTGCAGTCTTGTATTGTTCTCATTTAATCCCTATTTCTTCCCAGTATATTTTTCTTTTGATTTTGTGGCAGATCATTTTCCTTTGGTGAAACATTTTGTTTATTGGTTCTGCTTCTTGTATCTTCAATCTGTCTTTTTTTGAGACCTTTCCTGCTTTGCATTGTACGAATATGATTTCCTGTTCTTTGACGGCGATCAGGTCGAATGCGCTTTTGCTTCCGGCCATTCTGAATACTGTCCAATTTTGTTTGAGTAGCTCGTTTTTTGCGCGGTATTCGAATCTTCTTCCTGATTCGTATTTTCTGTTTGGCATTTTTTCACGATCCAACAATTAACCACATGGTTGCGAATAGTAGGATTGAGAGTCCTACTAATAGGATTTGGGTGACGTGCCATCTATCTAAGTTTAGTTGGGTTTCTTTTTTTATCGTGTTTTCTAATCCAATTATTTGTGCTTGAACTCCCATCTCTTTGGTTGCTTTTTCTTTGGCGTTGGATGCTTTGGCCCAACTTTCTGTTTCTTTGATGACGTTATGCAATTCGTTGTATCGTGTTTTTATTGTTTGGTGTAGTTTTTGGTCTCTTTTTAGTAACTTTCTTGCTTCTTGTGGGCTGGCTGAAATTACTTCGTTTAATTGGTGGTCGCAATCTCCCCATCCTTGGCTCCATACTTTTCGGCAGCTTTGTAGTATTGGTAGTCCACCGTGTGGTTTGTTTTGATTGTATTCCATGACTTCTACTAGTCTGTTTCCCCAGTCGAATCCTGTGTACGTTTTTCCTTTTTTGAATTTCATCTAATTCTTCCTCCTTTTAGTATGGTGTTTACTCCTGGTAGCCAGATAACTAGTCCGATTACTAGTGCGATTGCTGCGCTTGCTGGTAGTAGTTCTGGTTTGATTGTTGATGCTTGGACTAACCCGATGGCGTACATCATTATGATGGTTCCTAGTCCTATTGAATCAATTTCAAACTTCATTTTCGTTCTCTCCACTTTTTTTGTTGTGTTTTTATTAGTTATTTTGGTTCTGGTAGGTATTCTATCCTGTATTTTTCCATTATTTCTTTTTTGGTTTTTTCGCTTAATAGGCTTTTTGGCACTCCTTTTTCGCCTCGGTATGTTCCTTCCCATACTTCTTTTTTTATGAGTAGTATTGGCATTTTTATGGGTCCTCTTCTTCTGTTTCGTGTTCTTCGCATTTTGGCGTGTCGTGCTGTGCACAGGTTTTTGCTGGTTTTCCACATTTTATTCGAAGCTCGCATTTTTGTTCGTATTTTGGTTTGCTTTGTTTTTTGATTTTTCCTTCTAGGTATGCGTTTATTGTTGCAGCGCATTCTGGGTAATTACACCTCATTGTTATTTTGTTTTGTGGTTCGAATCCAACGGTTAGTTTTCCTTTTTCGTTTACGAATACATAGGTGTCTTTTGTGGAGCACCATCCGTGTTCGTGTTTGCATTTTTGTTTCATTTTTTTATCCTCTCCTTTTAGTGAACCATTTTAGGTAGTAGTTCTTCTGATTGTACTCCTATTTTCCATGTGGTCATTATAGTTAGAATGTTTTCCAATAGTGCTAGTTGTCCTTGTCTGTTGTGGTATTCTGTTGTTGTTTCTTCTAAGTTGTCTTTTAATATCCTTAGGTGGTTTTGCATTCCAATTAAATCTTTTGCTAATTGGTTGTATATTCCATTGGTTATTATAGTAAGGTTTTTTTCCATTTTTTTGCCACAATGTTCACATGCAACCCATTTTAATGTTAATTTATTTAATTTTGGCCCTTCTTTTATTTCTGGTTTCATTGTTTTATTACTCTCCTTAGTTCTTTTAGGGCGCATGGTGGCCCGCATACTAGTGTTTCTGGGTTTTCTATTTGGTCTATTGTTGGGTAGAATTTTTTGCCGCACCTGATGCATTTTTGGAATCGTATCACTTTGGTTTCACTTCTCCACTTTCTTTCCACCATCTTGCAACTTCTTCTGTAGCTGTTTCGGTTGGTTCTCTCCAGACCAGGCTTAATTTTGTTGATCTGCAATTAATGCATGTTTCTTTTGTGTTTTGGAATAAACCTTGGAATCTTTTCCATATTCCTCTTGTTGTTGGTTCTATATAAGTTGCTTCATTAAATGTTCCTCTAATTATTTCTGTTCCTTTATTATATTCTTTTTTGAAGTCTATTTCGCAGTTTAGGCAGTTGTATTTTACTCTTGTTGTTTTCATTTTTTTCCCTCTTTTAAAATATAACTTGCCCATTTTGTTTGTGCTTCTGGTATGATTATTTTTTGTTGTCCTTCTTTTTTCTTTATTTTCCTAATTTGTTTTAGTGTCCAATCCAAGCTTTGTAGTTTCCCATAAATTCTTTCTAATAGTGTTTCTTCGTACTTTGTTGTCGCTTTTAGTATTCTAGCGTTGAACCATTTGCTTTTGTTGTCTGTTTCTTTTTGAACTAATTCCTCTAATTCTTCTATTTGGTTCATTTTTTATACCCTGATTACTTTTTTTTGTGCTGCTCTTAGGCTTTTTTGCATTTCTTTTTCAATCTTTCTTTTTTTTAACAATATTGTTAACCCTATTTCTGTTGCTTTCATGCAACAATCTGAGCAGTATCCCCCAAATATAATGGTTTCTTCACATATTGGGCATTGACTCATTATGTTGTTCTCCTTGTTGTTGTTCCAGTGGGTGGTAGTCCTCTTATTTTTAATGCGGCTTCTTGTTTTTTTCTCAGTAATTTTTTCCATTTTCTTTCGTGTTGTAGCTCACATCTCTCTAGTATTTTGTGCCTGGCCATTCTTTTTTCGCTTAGGAAAGTATGGCATTGGTTGCACATGACTTGTTTATTCGTCATCTGTTATTCCCAACTCTTTTTTCATTATTTGATCTCTAACTAAGTCGCTGGATTGCATTAGTTTTTCGAAGAACTCTGGTTTTTTGGTTTTGTGGAACCACTGATAATTAACGGATTTGTCTTTGAGGCCTTTTACTATTTTTTTCTCACATATTCTAACTTCTTTGTTGCTTGGTTCCCATTCGTTTAAGTATTGTTCTTCGAATGCTTGTGGTTTGATTTCTTGCCTGGTTTTGAATCCTCTTTTTGCCATTTCCATTCTTACGTCCCAGTGCCGGTTGTATAAGTGCCCTATTTTATCGTGGAAGAAGTCATCACATCCTTTTTTAAAGTGGTATGTTTTTGGTGGGTTAGTTACCTTTTTATACTTGTCTTTTTTTTGCAAGTATTTGCATAACTCTATTATTTCTTGGTATTCTGTTTTGAGGTGTTGGTCGCTTAGTGCTTCTACTGGTACTAGATTTACTATCATTTTTTACTCCCTCTTGTTTTTCTTTTGTCTTTGTTGTCCATTCGTCTTTTAAACCTATTCTTTTTGGTTGTTCTCTTCAAAATGCGTTTAGTAGTCATCTTGCTCGCTACTAATTCTAATTTGATGTTAGTGACTGGTTTTTCTAAAGGGTTATGAAACATTTTTTCAAGGGTAGGAGCCATAAAATGAGGTCCTGGAAAGTATCTGGCCATTGAACAATTTTCCATAGTGAGCTTTTTAAAGGTATAAGATACTTTGCTCTTTTCATCTTCCATGATTATAGTGAGTTGTTTTTGCCCAAGCTTCAGTACTGTTTTTTTTTCTATTTTAATCATCTGGCCCACCATAACATTTTTCTTTAAACTTTTTTGGAATTGTATCGTGTCCTAGTAAGTCGAATAGGTTTTGTATTACTACACAAGCGCTTCCTCCACTATGGCCATGTTTATAGAATACATCTTTCATTTCATCAGCCAATTGTTCTGCTCTTGCTGTTGACTCGAATTCGTTTAACAAGAATTTGGCTATTGCTGGGAAGGAATTTCCTACTGGTTCTTTTCTAATAACATCGAATAATTCTTTAGCGTTTTTTTCTACTAAGCCACCATATAATTGATTTTGATTCCATCCACAATTGTCGCATTTTATGGTATTATCTAATAGCCAATCGCTTGGTCTTTTTGTTGGGTTCTCGATTAAGAATCGTATTTGGTCTAATTCTGCCATGCTTTTATGCTCAGCGTTTAAATATGCTTGCATTCCTTTTTCTACGAATACTTGGTTTTTTCTTTTTTCTGTCATTTAAATCACTCCTAAATATTTGGCTATGATGAATAGTACTCCAAGCCCTAGGGTAAGGACTACTAAAATCCAAAAAACTGCAATCCATTGCATTCTTTTAAACGATTTATCGAATGAGTCATTAAAAAAATCCATTATTTTTCCTCCTTCTCTTCTGTCATTATTTTTCGGAACGCGTCTCCTGGCCAATCGTTTGGGTGTTTTATCATGTGTTGTATTACTAGTAGTTTTCCTTCTGTTGGGCGTTCGGCGTAATTTCCCATTAACTTTTGTAGGAATGCTTTGTTTGGTCTTTTTTTTTCTTCTAATCTCATTTTCTTTTTCCTCTTTTTTTTAAATACAAGATGTTGTTAATTGTCCCATATTTTAACCCCATGTTGTTGGTATCCATATTTCCCAAGGCTTTAGTCTTTCGATGAATGATTTGCTGTCTAGTATCCATTCGAATGTAACCAGCCCAAATACTATACCCATAGGGTAAGTTGTTAAGTTGTGCCATGAGATGTTTTTGTCGACTCGCCAATTCTTGTACGCTTGTTTCCCTTTTGCATAGGGCATTATTCCTATATTATCTAATTCCATATAATCAAATCCTCGACTTTTCATCCTTTAACTTTAATTCGTTTCTTCCATTCGACTGCGGCTTCTTGAATGGTTTTTCCTTCTTTGAGGTACTTGCCAACCAATTTATTCCATTTGCTTGGTTTCTTTGGTTTATTCTTTTTTGTCATCAACTCTAACTTTTCCAGTAAAGCGATGATTACTTTTTGAGTTAGCCTGCTTTCTGAACTCCAGTAACTTTTCAATTTTCTGTGTTCTCTTTTCGCTTCTTTTGAATTTATCATATTAAATCACTCCTTTTTGATTTTATTCCATTACATCTCCCTTAGAACCACTGGTTCTGCGCAATAGCAGACCGGCCCAATGGTTGATATTCCTTTTGCTACTATTGATCTTCCACAATTCTTACAAATCATTTCTTTTTCCTCTCCTTTTTAGTAGGGTTTGGCCGGTGGAGTGGTTGCAAAGCACCAATAGACTTTGGGAGATTGCAAACCCCAAGCCGTCTTCAACCCGCTTATGACCACCATTAGCCCCCTACTGTCACTTTTCTCCTATTTTTTGTTGTCCTGGCTCTCTTAACCTGCCTAGTAGATCGTTTTGTCTTAAAAGAAATTTTGGAATGCATTCAAAGCATATTATTCCAGCAATGCTGCCATCTTCTTCATTTGCTTTGCTGTTGCGTTCTCTCTCAATAATCCAATACATTTTCTTTTCTTTGACTTTTTCGCATTGGTCGCAGAATATTGCAAAGTCTTCTGCTCTTTTTCTTTCTGCTTCTGTTTCTATTTCGAGTCGATACCATAACATTTTTGTGTTGGCCCAATGTTCAAAAGTCATTTCTTTTCCTCCACATTTTGTGTAAATTCAATATCCTTCTGGTGAATTTCTATAACCCCTTTTACTTTGTCTTCCAGTTTTGTCTCGCTCAAAAAACGCTTCTTTATTATCCTAAAATCATCCATAGCAAACTTTGCCATTTCTCCTTGTGAATCAGTAAAATCGTACTCTTGAATTAGATTGTTCTCAAGTTCAGCAAAGACTTCTTTCAATGTTTTCTCACGCTCTTTTTTGATGGCAACCATTGCCAATTCTTGTTCTTTCCTTATTCTCTTATCGCAATCTTCAATTTCAGTTTCCCATCGCTTTTCCTCTTGTTCTCTTGCTAATCGAACAGCCTCAAAAGCGACGGCTAACTCAACACATTCATCCCCATAAAAATTACCACTACAATAGATTGATTTCTTGAGCTTCATTTGCTCTAAATGTTCTTCCCCTTTTCCACGACTCGTAGAGTCGTGTTCGATGTTTTCTTCTGGAGTCATTTCAATTCCGATTCCACAAATCTTTTAGTCCTCTTAAATAAGTCATCTGGATTTTAACAAATAACTCTCCAATATCAGTCTCCCGTAAAACGGCAACCATCAAATCTCTCTTTTTGTACTTTCTTGCACCAACAACAAAAATAAGGTCTTCTGGCATAGATTCCATTCGAGCCAAAACAAGTTTCTTTTCTTCTGGAGTCATCTTATTTCACTTCTTTTGGGTTTTGGCGAGCGAATGAATTCATCTACATAAGTAGACTTAAAACCAATTAAACTCATTCGCTATTCACCACCCTTTTTACCTTTTAACCATATTAATGCGCTTATCCATCCACTTGAAAGTCCAACTTCTGTCCAAATTCTTATTTCTGTTACTTTATCAACATCTTCCTCTAATTCTTTGAGCTCTTTCATGGATTGTCGTAAAAGTACTTTCATTGCACTTAACCTTTCTTTAATTTCTTTTGGCGATCGTTTTACGCGAGCATTCGATTTAGTCATTTGTTATACGCCACCCTTTTCTTCTTTAATTTAATTTCTTGGATTGCTTCTTTGGAATGATCAATGCAATAAAGCAAAGTGTTATCGACAATCCAACCTTCGTCGTCTACGCATTTAACTTTTATTACTGCAACATTATTGCAAATTTGTCCACATTTACTCATTTGTTTTTCACCACTTTAGAGGGCTTTGGCGAGCGAATGAACTCCTCAATATCTATTCCTTTCTTGCCTACTTGATTCAGCACTTGAAAGGCGTAGCCAAACTCGGAATAACTCATCCGCTTTTCACCGCCCTATTGTCCTTGTTACTTATTGTGGTGGCATTGGTTTTATTAGCATATTGTTTTCGCTTTCCAAACCACTTTTCAATGGCTGGCTTTGCTTTTTGAACTTCAACATAACCTCTTGGTTTTTTATTCTTTTCTATATAATTGATTTAATTAGTACTCCGCCGGTAAGTGAGACTGGGTGGCGCAATTAACCAATTAATTCGCTTTCTCCCCCACGATAGCGCCATCCATTACTTTTTCTGTAACAATCCATAAGATAAGATTAAATACTGTTTGAATCATAAGTATTATCTCAAACCAAAATCAAAGAAGGTATTTTTAAATGGTTGAACTAGACACTACCACCTGTAACAAATCTTGTACGAAACTAAGCGATAATGCAATGAAAGTACTACAAAACCGCTATTTAGTCAAAGACAATCAAGGAAAAGTCATTGAAAACCCAACAGAAATGTTTTGGAGAGTAGCCAAAAACTTGGCCAAAGCAGAAGAAAAACGTGGAGCAGGACACTTAGAAGTGTTAAACACCGCTAACGAATTTTATGATTTAATGACTTCTTTAAAATTCTTACCAAACGCTCCTACATTATACAATGCTGGAACTCAAATGCAACAATTATCCGCTTGCTTCGTACTACCAATTGAAGACAGCATTGAAAGCATTTACGACGCACTAAAATACCAAGCCATCATCCATGCTTCTGGTGGTGGTACTGGATTCTCTTTCTCTAAATTAAGGCCAAGAGGTAGTATGGTACAAAGTACAAAAGGAATCGCTTCAGGCCCAATATCTTTCCTAAAAGTATTCAATGCCAGCACTGAAGAAATAAAACAAGGTGGAAAGAGACGTGGAGCCAACATGGGGATTTTAAGAGTAGACCACCCAGACATTTTAGAATTCATTCAATGCAAAACAAAAGACGGAAACATAACCAACTTTAACATCTCAGTAGCAATAACTGATTCTTTTATGAAAGCAGTTAAAGAAGATAAAGAGTATGATTTAATCGATCCAAACACCAAGAAAGTAGTTGATACTAAGAGAGCAAAAGAAGTTTGGGATGAATTAATTGAAAGCGCTTGGGTTGGAGGAGATCCAGGAGTAATCTTTTTTGACACAGTGAACAAAGAAAACCCAACACCAGAAGTTGGAGAAATCGAGTCAACTAACCCTTGCGGTGAAGTTCCACTTTTGCCTTATGAGAGCTGCAATCTTGGAAGCCTTGTATTACCAAAGTACTTAAAAGAAAAAGAGATTCAATGGAATGAATTAGAAAAAGATATTAGAACAGCCGTTCAATTGTTAGACAATGTAATTGACATGAACAAATACCCAATACCGCATATTGAACAAGCCACGAGATTTGGTAATAGAAAGATTGGTTTGGGAGTAATGGGTTGGGCTGAACTATTATACCAATTAGAAATACCATACAATTCAGAAGAGGCCATAAGCTTGGCAAACGATTTAATGAAATTTATAAAAACTTGTGCTGATAGCAAGAGCAAAGAACTAGCAGAAAAGATCGCGCCTTATGCAAACTATCATAGAAAGAAAGAAGGAGACCCCAACCGATATCGAAATGCCACCAGGTTAAGCATAGCCCCCACTGGAGAGATCTCAATGATCGCTGAGACAAGCGCTGGCATCGAACCAGTGTTCTCATTGTGCTATATTAAAAGAGTAATGGATGGAAAAGAATTATTATACACGAATGACACGTTTAAAAGAGTGGCCATTGAGAAAGGATTTTACTCTGAAGAGTTAATGAGAAAAGTAGCCAACGCTTCAACCATTCAACACATGGAAGAGATTCCAGAAGAAGTTAAAAAAGTCTTTGTCGTAGCTCATGACATTTCCCCTTACTGGCATACTAGAATGCAAGCTGCTTTCCAAGAACACGTTGACTTAGCAGTCAGCAAAACAGTGAACTTTCCAAATGATGCTACAGTAAAAGACGTTGAAGAAGTATATAAGTTGGCATATGATTTGGGTTGTAAAGGAGTAACTATTTATCGAGATGGGTCTAGATCAGAACAAGTTTTAAACTTGACGAAAACAAGTGAAGAAGGAAACATTGTAACGAACGAACCAATCAAAGACTCATTGTGTGAAACTTGTAATGGCAAATTAGTCATGCAAGAAGGTTGTGCTACTTGCCCGAATTGTTCTACTAGCCTTTGTACCGTTTAATTTTTAATTACTTCCGCTCTAGAATATAACAATGTCACCATACAAGAATCGACCTAATTACTTAGCTTACCAAAAAAGATATTCAAAAATAAAGCACGCAGAGTTAAGAAAAAATATTCTAGCTCACTATGGCTCTTTTTGTTCTTGTTGTGCGATTTCAACCAAAGAGTTTCTTGTTATAGATCATATTAATGGTGGTGGAACTCGCCATCGAAAAAGCAAAAGCACTCCTGGAATAATGCGTGATATTGTGAAGAATGGTTTTCCAGATTGTTATCGAATTCTTTGCGCTAATTGTAATATGGGTCGAGAGAAAAATAATGGGTTGTGTCCACATGAAGGCATTGCATTAAATGATTTAACGTAACCAAATCTTTTTTGATTTTTGCATTCTTTTTTCACTTTTGATTCTTCCGCCACCGCCTCTTTTCCCTTTTGCTATTTTTTGTCTGATCCAAGTAATTCTTTTTATTATTATTGAATCATTTGGAAATAGTTTTCTTAGTTTTTCTTTTGATGGTAGTTCTTCAACTTGTTGTTTTGTTTCTCCAATTAACCATATTTGTCTGTCCATTTTTTTTGTTTCACCGTCCATTTTTTTAGGTCTTTAAATATGTATTCTCCTAATTCATATATTGGTATCTGGATTTCATGGTTATCTTCTTTTAGTTCTTTTATCCCATTTAATGAAATGGAAAGAACGTGCTCTTTTGGATCTTCTTCTCCCCAAGTGATAAACCAATCTACTTTTTTATTCAGTATCGGCTTTCCTTCCTCGTTGTATTTTATATATTTTCCTTTTTTCATTTAATTCTACACTCCTTTCTGATAATGCATTATTAGTTATTATTTGTTGTAGTACATTTTTACATCTAATGGCTACTTTTGACCTTACTCTTTTCATGTCTAGTTTGAAGTTTGAGTATAGTATTTCTCGCCAGTTTTCTGCGTAAATGTCTTCTAGTATTCTTTTTGGTAGTTCTTTCATTAAAGCCATTTCTAATTTCTTCCCTTCATCTACTAGTTTGAATATTTGTTTATCTATTCTAGGGTTAGTGCAATACATGGCAACTATTCTATCGGCATCTGTTTCAGAGTATCTTTTTGGTGTTCCAAACACGTTTTTGTTTACTTCTTTAAATTTGGTTGTCACATACTTTGCAAAGATTTGTTTTTCATAGTTTTTGAATACCATTCCTTCTGCTTGGGATTTAGAGTAGTGGCTTTGTGGTACCATTGCATCATTAAATGGCCCAGTGATTTCTTTTGCTTTTTTTATTTCTATTAGTGGAACGATTGGTAAATTGATAGCTTTAAATATATTGGTTTTGGCTGGCCCGTCATAGAATCTTTCTTCATTCATGATGTCAAATCCAAGGTAAGGTGGTATTTTATCCCAGTCATAGTCAAAGGAGTGTTTTACGCAACATTCCCCATAGAATATAATCCCTGGTTTTATATTAAATGAGTCTTCTTTTGGCACTTTTTCCAGGATGAATCGAATACATCTTTTCCAATTCTTTTCAGCTTCTTCTACTCCATAACCTAACTCGTTTGACCTGCTTCCAAATAGTATTCCATTTTCTGTTTTCATAAATCGAAAGTTTGCCCCGTCTATTTTTTCTTCTAAGTAAATAGTATCGTTTGGGCTGACTAATAGTTCAGCGTTTTCTTCGTCTCCAATGATTTTAATCTTTGGATACTTGTGGAAAACCGGACTTGTAATAGTCTCCATATATTTTTTTCACTAACCTTCCAATCTTAGTTTTTCTTTTTAAGTGGGATATAATATCTTCTTTTGTTAGTCTTTTTTTTCCAATAGCTAATATCATGTAATCTGGCATTGTTTCAAGGAATTCTATTATTGTTGGCCTTGTTTTACTCATTATTTACCAATTCTTGTAAACAGAATGTGAGCAAGAACGAATAACCAGAATGATTGAACAAGAGAAATTTGGTTTATTCCAAACAAGTGTGGGAGGGTCGTATTCCATGCGATCATTAAAATCCAACTAATAAATAATAATAAGCCGCCAACCAATAGTGTTAAAAGAATTATGACAATAAGCATGGCGAGAATGGCTCCACCAATGTCGATTAAAGTACCCATGCAAAATAACGTGTTCCATTCTGTTTAAAAACCTATCAATTAGGGCAAATTTAAAAACATTTCGCTATACCATGAGTACATCAAAAGGAGGTTTTTATACCAATGGATGAAAATAATCAACAAGAAGAACAACCACTAACGGCACTAGATCTGAACTCGTTACCGGATAGGAAAACAACTGAAAAGAGACCAAAACCCAATTTGGGTGGTCAAGAGTTTACTATTCAGGACGTGAACTTGTTTATCATGCCAGAAGAAAAACTGGCAAAGAAAGGAACAAAGTACAAAGACGTTCTATTTCGGGTTCACTACGATCAAGAAAACTATGAACACTATGGTGGAGTCAAAGCATTCAAACAAAACGATGGAGAGTATGGCCCGCCAGTAATCTACGTTGAAGGAAGTAGCGCTGCATCGCAGTTGTTCAAGCTTTGGTTAACCAAAGTTGGAAAGACTGTTGACGACGTTTCCTTTAAAGAGTTCTTTCAAGGCCTCAAAGGGTTGAAAGTGAAAATCGTTTCAGTGGCAACTACATTCCAAGGAAAGGGTTTTCAAAAGAATTCGATCGGATCGTTTTTGTAAAAGGGATTATTTTTTTCCCTTTCTATTTTTTTTTAAAATTAGTCAATTTTTTGATTAGTTTTGGATAGCACTTCCAACAATAAGTGGCTCTATAATTGCCTATTTTTAGTGTGTGGCTGCTTCCGGCTGGTATTTCTCCAATGCAATTCATTGTGTTGCAGTTTGGAAGTTCTTTGCTTGTAGTCGAATAAGTGTACGTCATCTGACGTATTAATGTATGCTATTGATTTAAAAAGTAATTGCTTTCTTGGGCAAGTAATGGAATTCTATCTCTTCTACTAGGTCTTTTATCTCTTCTTGGTTCATTTGATCTAATATTGAGAAGACTGTTTTCATTTTCTTGAAAAGTTTAGTTATTTTTTTCCACCGCTTTTCTTTTTTAGTGTTTTGGTAAAATCTCCAACTAATTTATACACGCTAAATAGTACTCTTCCATCTTTTGAAGTGTATTGGTGTTCTACTTTGATTCCACCAGTTTCACAAAAGTCTGTTTCTTTTAACTTTCCTTTCTGGTGTTTCTCCATTAAGTAGTCTGTTAGTTCTTTAATACTTTTTTCGTCTTCCATTGAAAAGAATGCTTTCATAATTACCGCCAACTAATAACTGCATCAGTTAAAGAAGCCGATGATAATACCGTTCCATCTTTAAAGTGATTTTTTTTGGAAAAGTATACTTCTGGGTCTTTTTTTAACGCTGTTTTCCTTTGAGCTAACTTTTTCAATTCTAGCTGGTACCCTTTCTCTTTGTTTAAGAGGTCCATGAATTCTGCTATTATGTTTTTTCTTTCGTTTTCAGTTGATTCATTTTCTGCTATTGATTCTAATTCATCCATTTCAGGTATTAATTTATTCATTTATTTTCACTCCTTTTTTTAGTGTAAATTAATTGATTGTTCTTCTCATCCACTTCCAATACAAACTCATGCTTTCCTTTATTTACTTTTAAGGCCCTGGCTACTGTGGCTGGTATTCTAATGTATACGCTTCCACTGTATTCAAGGCTAGTGATTTGGAATATGTTCAAAGGCATTATTATCCATTAATTATTCAATGGAAGGTTTTTTAAACATATTGTTAAACAAGACTATTGAGAGATCAAATTGGCCAGAAAGAATAATCCATTTAAGGTAAAACACTTCTGTCAATTGTGTGGAAAGGAAATGAAGCCAAGGGATAAGTTTGTTGGAAGTTTCAGTGTAGCAAGAATCAATGAAGAAAATAGAGTATTTAGCAATATAAGCCATGTTCACTGCCACTTACTAATAACAAGAGGTTGTAAGTATTGCAAAAGCAAAATCAACCCCAGAGGAGAATATGTTGGAACAAATAAACATGGCTACGAGTTCGCCCACTTACCATGCTATGAAGAAAATACGTTAATTGGCGGCCCTAACGTTTTACTATACTAAATGATTAAAGGAAGGTGTTAACAATAGGTAAAAGAAAAAAAGTAATGAAAATAAATGGTGAAATTCTAAACCCATTAAATGACTATCATTGGTTAAGCATGCTAATAGGAAAAAGCAATGCAGCAGTATCAGTCTTAATCAAAGAAATGGACAATGATAAATGGGTAAACTTATTGAATGAATTAGCTATGTATAGGAAAAAAGAAGCAATTGCAAAAAGCAAGAAACAATTTGAGGAATTGAGAAAGGGGGTGAAAAAGTAATGGCTTGGAATGGATTTTGTACAAAATGTGCCAGAAGAGCAAACGCGTTTACCATTGAAGACGGAAACCTAACTTGTGGAAGATGCTGGCAAAAAAGCAAAGGAATATCGAAAGTAGGAGATGTTATAACTCCAGAAAAAGTATTAGAACAAAAAAGAAAAGGAAAGGGAAGTAAACCAAACAAAAAGTAAGTGAGTGAATTGATAGAAAATCCCATATTCCTAAGCGTTAGCGGAAGCCATCTCTTTGGAATACCAAAACCAGGAGACATAGACATTAGGGGAGCCCACGCGCTAACTAAAAAACAATTCTGGACCAATTGGCAAAAGACAAAGCCTAAATGGGTAATAGAATATGTAAATAAAGTAGAAGGATTGGATTTAGTATCCCATGAAGTCGGGGCCTACTTAAAAGAAATAGGCAAGCCAAACGTAAACTTTATAGAACAAGTCTTATCACCAATGAGAATAGTTCGATCCAAATGGTACGATCAAATACAAGACTTGGCCAGAGACTGTGTAAGCAAAACAATGTATTCTCATTGGAAAGGATTTGCAATGCACACGAGCTATCATGCAGTTAAAGAAGATTACAAAAAAGCAAAAAGAAATTTGTACTTGCTTCGAATATACTATCAAGGAATCTATGTTGCTCGGAATGAAATGGTGAAATCCAGTTTTGAGGATTTTAAATCATTAGACGTCTTCAATGATTCCTTAGTCCAAGAATTGTTTGATTGCAAGAGAAGAAAGGCAGACTTCTTTAACAAACAAAACTTTTTAACACATTGTGCTGAACTAGAAAAACAATTACAAGTAGAAATATCTAATTCTAAAATTCGTGACGCTCCTTCTGTAAAAACAAAAGAAGAAATAAATGAATTAGTCCGAGAGATCTATGAAGAAACTCTCAGATATAAAAAATGATTACCGACCCTTCCCCCCGCGTCTTGAACTAGTTTTAAACTATCTACATAGAATCGTAGACAGCCCAACCAAGTCCAATGAACAATCCAAGTGCTCCGTAAATATCTTCAGATACTCCAGGGATGAATGAACCGGCTCCACCGATCACAAATCCAATGCCACCTAAAATAGCTCCTGCAAGCAATCCCTTCAAAGCAACTTTCGAAAGGTTCACTTCTTTTCCGTTTTTTTCAGCCATATTTTAATACCTCCTTTTTAATTCTTTACCGCCAAGCTAGTGTTTAACGGCGTGTAAGTATAATAATGGTTTTGATTTTTTAAAAAATTAGCCCCTGGGCTGGAATAAATCATCAAATGAAGAAAAAATTGGGGCATTTTAGGCCTCAATTCCAAAATTAATTAGATTAAATTAAAAGGATTTCTCCTTGCACTAACTCCTGAATCGGTTGTTTGTTCTTCAGCGAAGTTATCCAATATTGGAAGTACTCCATCTCTCAAGAAAGCTGTTGCAAATATGACCAATAGAATAGGCCATCCAACAGAGAACACGTCTGGCGTGTTGGTAACGAAAGCAGCCAATGCAATTATTCCTGCGACTACTCCAGTACTAATTGCTTTTGTTACAAATTGTACTATAATGTTTGGTATGTTCATGACTAAAAGCCACCACCTTAACAAGTATTGTCGTAGTTTATTTATAAACCTATCGAAATTAGGGGTAAAATTAGAACATTTGGAGTAAAATTCCACCAATTATGGATCCAATGATTGCGGCGATTGCACCTAAGATAATTAGTTTTCCTTCTAGTTTGTTTTTCCAAGTTTGTATTTCAGCTATTTTTCCTTCTGAAAGTTGCAATCTTTTGTTATATTTTTCTTCTGCTTTTACGGCATCGGTTAAATGGTTTGAGACATACCCTTTTATAGAGTGAACTTTTTCTTTTATTACTGCAACATCTTTTTTTAATTCTGGCATTTCTTCTTGTAATATTAAGTCTTGCTTTTTGTTTACTTCTCTCATTTGGTAAGTGAGTTCAATCATCATGGCTTTTATGCCATTTGGGTTATTGCTTGATTTCAATGTATTTTAACCCGCCTTTCTTTTGTTCTTTTTTAAATGTGTTGGCAGATGTTTTGTTTTCGAATTTGTTCCAACTAGCGTAATTGGTGAAGCTGAACCAATAATTTTTTATTCCAAGTCCTATAACATCTTTTCGATCGTTGGTTGTTGGCATTTCATCCATTGTTTCTACTTCGTTTAATGTTTTACCCATTCTTGGATTCACCCAATCTAGTGGACTGGTGCTGTTTAAGTGTCTCCAAGTGGTTAGGTCGTCGTCTAGGAATTGTATTGTTGAGTGGCCTTTTCCAGTCCAAATGGTTCCGCATGCTGTTCTAACTCTAAATGGTGGTAGTCCTGCTGTTATCAATCTGCTGGCTAATAAGTGGCTTCTGTCTTCGCAGTCTACTGGTATTCCTAATTCGATTAGTTTCATTGTTTGGAATGGAAATAACCATTCTTCGCTTATTCCGAAGGTTTCGAGGTCTGTTTGGTATTTGAAGTCCTTTCTATCTTCCTTATATAGTGCTAGTACCCCCTCTCTAACCGAAGGGTAGTTATGTAGATGGGCTTCTTTTGATGCCACCCATTGCTTAATTTGATAGTCATGCTGTGTGATGAACAAGTTCACTGGAATAGATAGCCTAATCTCTCGATCTTTGGTCCTAAACGTTTGAGCGTTATAAGATATGTTGGCTTTAGGGTATTTGTTATCCCAATATTCTTTTTCTGGGTTATCCTTCCATCCTTCAAATAATTGGTTTATTCTTTTTGCCATCGCTTCCTTTTCTTTTATAAGAGCTGCTTTTTCTTCTCCGGCCTTTAACATAGATTCATAGTATTGTTGCGCTTCTTCATTTGATTTATTTGCTTTGTCAATCCATTTTGCACAATCTGGTGAAGCCCAAAATTTATCCAACCAATCTAACCAGCCCATTTTATCACCCTTTAATATGATCGGTCAATTGGCTATTGGAAACTTTTTCTCCACATTCACAATCCCAGGAATGAACCATTTCTTTAATTCTTTGTATTGAAATACAATTAAGTATTTGTAGTCCTGGTTTGCTACAAGTTTTGCAAATTATAATTAAGTCAACCATTTTCATTCACCTCAAAATAATACGGAAATATCTGGAGTTTCTATATCGATTTGTCCATCTGCTCCGTCTGCTCCGACTCCTCTTCCTGCAGTGTAACCGTCTCCTCCAGTTCCACCATCTAATGTTGTTGTTCCAGTATCAGTGATTGTTCCAGTTACAAGGACTAATGCGACTCCTGCTCCACCGCCGCCACCACGGCCCCATACGTTTCCGCTTCCAACGGCTCCGTCTACTCCGCTAGTGTCAATTGTTCCAGAGAATGTGAAGTTCCCAGCGATTTCTAAGTATATTGAACCGCCTCCAATTCCACCGTTTCCTCCAACTCCTGAGTTTGCTCCTGGGTTGTATGTGCCTTCTGTGTCGGAGTCTCCGTCTGTTACGGCAGAAGATCCTCCTCCGCCGCCGAATGCACCGTTTGAGGCGTCAGATCCACCTCTTCCGCCTCCTGCGCCAGATCCGGGGCCAATATAATCAAGTAGTATTGCTGCTTTGTTGTTTGCAGCCCAAGTTGTGTTTCCTCTAATGAAGAATGGATATGTCATTCCAATTCCGGCTGTTGGTTTAACCCCGCCTTCTCCACCTGAGTTTAGTGCTCCACCAGCTCCAGCGGTTTGGCCAGTCATTCCGCCAGCAGTTCCACTATTTCCATTTGCACTGCTTCCACCAGCTCCACCTGCTGCTCCTTTTCCATCCAAGTCAACGGATTTTCCTGAACTCGATATTGTAGCGTCTCCAGAGCATTTGATTAAAAGAAGTCCATTTGCGCCAGCTCCGCCAGTTATTGTTACAATACCTGTTCCTGTTATTGAAATGCTTGTGTATTGATTCCATTGATTTGAGTTTAAGGTGGTTGTTCCAGAAGAAACAGATAGTGCACCATCGCTTCCATCTCCACCAAAAAGAACTCCATTGAATGTTTGAGTTTCATCGATTCCCACGGCTGTGCTATGATTGTTAATTCCATCGCCATGTAAACTTTGTTGGGCTGCTGTTAATACATCGCCCTCTATCCAATCTGCTTTTACTACCATTTAAATATTACCTCTGTTTTCCCTTTATATCCTTTTCTAAATAATGTCAGTATCCCACTCTAC
>DRGT01000058.1 GCA_011055585.1 Candidatus Nitrosopumilus sp.
CATTAGTTACAGTCTCAATGTATCCAGGACGTACACAAGAACAAAAAAATGAGTTTGCAAAAGCAATCACAAAGTCAGCTGTTGAAATTCTAAAGACAAAAGAACAACACGTTATAGTTGTTTTCGAGGATAATCCCAAAGAAAATTGGTTCGTAGCGGGAAATCAACTATAAACTATCTTTTTATTTTGGTACGAAATGAATAAACTATCAGGGTTTTCTGACAATATATCATAGTTAGTTTTTACTCTAGTTTAGGTTTTTGGTTATTTCATAATTTTTTCTTAATCAAAAAACCATTATGAGAAGAATGCGATTCTTTTAGATAAATCAGATCTTCTTAATGAAAGAATAATAAGTAATGATTTAACGAAATTTTTAGTTGGCTCTTCTAGGAATTAATCCCTCTTTAGTTAATCGAAGATTACTTTTTTCAGGAATTTTTCTCATTTCCTTATCAGGACTTGTATTAGAAATAGCAATCACGAGGATTTTTTCGGCTGCAATTTGGTATCACTTTGCATTTGTTGCAGTTTCTGTAGCACTAGTCGGTTTAGGTTCTTCAGGTCTTTTAGTTCATTATAGGTTGAAAAAGATAAAAGAAAATTGGGCAGCAAACCTAACAATCGCATCATCGTTAGGAATTACACTCATTATTCCTCTTAACCTATTCGTGATGCATTCACTTGCATCTCAGCTAACTTACCTTCCACTGTTCATGTTTTTATTTGCTATTCCGTTTTTCTTTGTAGGAATAGTTATTTCAGCTGCTTTTAGCGCCTTTGCTCATGTAGCTGGAAGACTGTATTCATCTGATCTGATAGGTGCTTCCTTAGGTGCCTTGTCAGTTGTTTTGTTGTTAACAATTATGGGTGGAGAAGGAACCACACTAGTTGTTGGATTAATTGCAGCTGTGTGTGCTACGATATTTTCCGTTGCTGCAAAAAGTAAAAAGAAAATCCTGATCAGTCTTGCATTTATTGTATTTACTGCTTCTCTTCTTTTCATTAATGAAAGCAACCAGATATTTGCGATTCCAACAGATCCTACTGCTCAAAAGGATCTTCCAATATTTCTCAGAGAGAATCCAGGATCACAAATAGTAAAAACTGAGTGGAACTCGTTTTCAAGAATTGATGTTGTCGAAGGAATAACGGGAGATTGTATTCCTGGTTCGTTGGATCCGTATTTTAATCAGCCTCAATGTGCAGAGGAAGAACTTGTTGCAAAAATTTTCATTGATGGTGGTGCAGGAACCAACGTAATTTCATGGAATGGTCAGTTAGACAGCTTGACTGAATTGTCATCATGGATGCAATATATTCCATTTAAAATGATGGATGATCCCAAAGTTCTGATTATAGGTTCAGGAGGCGGTAGAGATGTTGTTGCAGCCCTAGTTAGTGGAAGTACAGATGTTACTTCTGTAGAGATAAACCCCATAATCTTTGAAACCGTCAATAGTTACGGAGACAAAGCAGGAAATCTTTACACCCACCCATATGTTGATGCATATGTAGATGAGGGAAGAAGTTTTGTTTCACGTTCTAATGAAAAATATGATATTGTTTACATACCGTTTGTTGACACCTGGGCTTCTGTTTCATCAGGTGGATTAGGAGTTTCTGAAAACTTTCTGTATACCTTAGAAGGATTTCAGGAGTATTATGACCATCTTGAAGATGATGGAAAAATTATTGCAGTAAGATGGCTTATCGACTCACCAAGATTTGTTGCAACCTTTGCAGAACTGCTAAAACAAAATGATTTCTCGGTTCAAGAATTAGAAAAACATCTCATCATTGTCAGTTCTGATTCAATTGAAAACGATCCTAGTGTCACAATGGTAATCTTTTCTAAGTCACCATTCACAAATAATGAAATTCAATTTCTATCAGAATTTTTCTATAAAAATGGGTACAAACCCATACTAATTCCTGGCCAAGTAGCTGTAGAACCATATCCCGCATTTTTGAGTGGGGAGTTATCAGGTGAGGAATTCAATAAACTATTTCCAACAAAGGTTCACCCAGTAACAGATGATAGTCCGTTCTTTTTGTCATTTGAAAAACCTATGCCAAAAATTCTAGAAGTTCTTGTTTACATTAGTCTTGTAATTGTTGCTATATTTCTTATTGGTCCATATACGTGGTTAAGACGAAGTGCTGCTGCAAAAAGTGAATTAAAAACTGGCACTGTTGCTTTGTATTTTGCTTCATTAGGAATGGGTTTTATTCTTATTGAGCTATCTCTTTTACAAAAATTCATTCTTTTACTTGGTAATCCTACAATGACTTTTGCAATTTTGCTTTTTACCATATTGATAGCTAGTGGAACTGGAAGTTTTATCAGCTCTAGATTAGTAAAAATCAATACAAGAAACCTAATTTTCATAATAGGTGGAATAATTGCAATTGGTTTCTTTTATGTTGCAACGCTTCCAATTATGATTTATTCAGTAATATCAGAACAGTTTGTTGTTAAAGCTTTAATCAGTATAGGCCTTCTATTTCCCATAGGTTTTCTGATGGGAATGCCATTACCTACTGTTATGCGTTTGGTAAAATCTTACAGCCCAACATATGTACCCTGGATGTGGGCAATTAATGGTGCATTTTCTGTTCTTGGTGCTGTTCTATCAGTCGTAATTGGGATTCTCTATGGTGCTTCATATGCAATGACTCTTGGGGTCTTGATTTACTTTATTGCATTAGGAGTAGCTTTTTCTTGGAAGAGGAAAACTATTGAGATTATATCCAGTCATAGTAATTAAATTTCAATTTACCACTTGCTTCTTTTGATATGTATGTAGAACGTCCCTTCCTCGTCTTTGTAATTTCTGCTGGAATTTTTATTTTGATTCTTTCTGGTGAAAAATCTAGATCTTTCTTTTTTAATCGTAAGGCTTCACCAATTCTCATTCCTGATGAACCTAACACCAAATAGAGCGCTTGTCGTTTTGGATTTCTAAAATAGTTTACAATTTGCATGTATTCTTCTTTAGAGAGAGGATGTCGTTCATTATCTATTTTCTTACCAAATTTTAAATTCTCTTTTATATCTTGAGGATTTGTTTTTACTCCTCTAAAGTAAAGATAATGACGCAAAAAAGAAAACATTGCACGAATAGTACTATTATTTTTTCCATCGTGGTGATTCCAGTTAATCCAATCCTGTAGTAGATCATAAAGAGCAACCTCTTTCTCTGTATTAGAGAGATTATTGATCTCTTCTAAAACATCATCAAAAGTTTTTTCTTTAAACTTGTTTGCAACAAATTTTTCAAAATTCGAAATTGTAAATCGTTTGTTCTTTTGTGTTCCTATAGGTTCATTTGTTATCTTTTCCAAGTAATCTTCTTTTGTTCTGTTTCTGATCAAGAAACTAGTCATCATAAATTACCTCTACTAATTTTTTTAATTTAAACGAGAACAAAATTACGGGTTTTATGGGTTGTAGACTAGTTTTTTCATATCTGGTTATCTTTTTATTTTATTCATTTTATCGAAGGTTATGCCAAAAGTTGCAATAGTACAATTCAAAGCGTCAACAAACAAGGAACAAAATCTAAAAAAAATTCTAGCATACATTGAAAAAGCATCAAAAAAGGGAGCAAAACTCTGCGCATTCCCAGAATTCATGATGTTTTATACCCCATCTTCTCAATCTCCAAGCAAATTAGCCAGTCTGGCTGAGACAATTAATGGAAATTTTGTCAAAACAATAGGAAAAGCCGCAAAGAAAAATTCTATTCAAGTGGTAGGTACATTTTATGAAAAAAGCAAGAAAAAAAATCGTGTTTATGATTCAGCATTTCTAATTAACAAATCAGGCAAAGTTATTTCAACATACAGAAAAATTCATCTCTATAACGCATTAGGATTTAGCGAATCAAAAAAGATGGTAGCTGGTTCTAAAATTGCAAAGCCACAAAGAACTAGTATTGGAAAAATTGGA
>DRGT01000059.1 GCA_011055585.1 Candidatus Nitrosopumilus sp.
ACTGATGGCAATACATACAACTTTGCCGTCCTTGGATTATCATTAGGTGCAGCTGGTGTAATCTTAGCGATAATTGCAATGTTAAAAAGAAAATAAGAAAGAGTAAGTTCCTAAATTCTTGGAATTACTCTAGATTTTGCACTTATTGCTATGATGCTAACAATGGCTACGCCAAGAATCATCATTGCAATTGTTCCAAACTCTGGTACAACTTGTGCTTCTTCCATATATCCTATAGGGCCAGTGAATGGTTTATCAATACCAAATCCAAGGAATTCAACACTGACATCTACTGGCATTTCATCAGAAGCTGCCATTGGTAATGCCATTGTTGTGTGAGTCATTACACCATCATGATCATGAACTTCGGTGTCATCTAGAATTACTTCAGTGCCTTGTGTTGCCATGACATTGTAGTTAACATGCTCAACAGAGTTTCCATCCATATCAGTGATAGTTACAGTAACATCCATTGTTTCACCTGCATTTCCTGGAGTTGTTTCAATTGATACCATTAGTTCTTCTCCTCCTGCGCCTTCAGCTTCAACAATTACAGTTCCTACCATCCATGGGTGAACCATACAGAAATAAGGATATTCACCAGCTTCTGCAAAAGTCCAACTGAATGTAGTTCCTACCATGAATAGACTACTGTCAAAGTTTCCATCTGGTCCATCAGCTGCAGAACCACTTGTAACTGTGTGAGCTGCTGTGTCATCGTTAGACCATGTTACTTCACCGCCAACGTCAATTGTTACTGTAGCTGGAATGAAACACTCGTCAGTGTCTTGACAATTTGGACCACCTGAAGTTTGAGCACCAGAACCTGGTGGAGCACTAACTTCTGCAGTCATAGCTGCAAATGCAGTTGGTACAGTTAATCCGCCTAGAATAGCAAAAAGAACGAAGATAGAGCCCAATGCTATTACTTTCATTGGTAATGAATCAGAATGGGGTACATAAAAACCTCTCTTGAATTTTCAGCTGAGAGACAATATTTTTTCTATCTAGTACTACTAATTAGAAAAAAATTCTATTATATTTTCATAATTCCATTTGTAATTAACCATTGAATTCCAGAAACAAAATCAGAATCACCAATTAGTCCATCTGCCCACCACCTAGCATTGTTCTTGATCCATTCTGGAATTTCTTGTGATTCTCCATTACCTGACTGCGTTTCAGGTATTGTCATTATTCCTTCTTTAATCAAAAATTGAATTCCAGATACAAAGTCAGAATCTCCAATCAAACCTTCTGCCCACCAATCAGCATTATTTCTCACCCAATCGGGAATGGAAATTTCCGAACCGCCAATTGTTTGAACATTGCCAACAGCAAAATCAAAAGAAACTGTTTCAGGAGGAATTGGTTGAAATAAAATTCCAGAAACTTCAATCAAAGCATTGTATGTTCCATCATCATCTACTTGTAAAGGAATTGTAACAGAGCCAACAGAAGTATGCGTTAATGGAATCGGACCAAAAATTATTTCTCCATTCTTTGAAACTGTTATAATATAATCAATATGTTCTTGAATTTTATTTGTAAATGGATTAAGAAAGTCGATTTTCATCTTAAGAGATTCATTGGGATTAGGCTCCAAGGGATCTGTTGAAAAATCAACATCAAGTGTACCTTTTTCTGTAGGTAATACTTGTGAATTTTCAGAAAATGCAGGAGTTAACAAAAATGGAATTAAAAACAAAACATAAAGAATTTTCATAGCCCTATTTTTTAGAACTGTAATAAAAATTTGCCAGAATTTTAAACCTAGAAGCTCTAAGCATGATAATTATGTCGTATACTTAAATAAGGAAATTCGACCAATGAACAATAATTGTCATCAATTCTGCCATTGTTATTCATTCTAGTGGGAATTTTTTCTATTCCAGTTTTTGTTGAAAATGTTTTTGGTCATGGTTTAGGTGGAGACCAAGCACCTCCACTAAACCTTGGGGGAAAGCTAGTAACAGTAAGTACACAATTAGATCCTTCTGACATTACAGTTGGTGAAGTTGATGAAGCAAATATTCAAGTTCGCTTTTTTGATGTAACAACTGACGAAACTTTTGAAAAGGTAACATTTCGTGTTGAAATTTGGCGTAGTGGTGAACTACTAGCTAGAGACTTGTATTTTGATGTAGATGGAATTCTTAACGTAAAAGTTAAACCTGTTTTTAATTGCACAGAACCAAGACTAATTGATTGTACTACATATCAGGGCTCAGAACATGTTAGTGCACCACTAGCATGTTATGTTCAAAATGAGGGAAGATGTGTGATTAAGGGACCAATTTTTGATAAAGGCGGACTATACAATATACGAGTAGATGTAGAAGCTGCTACAAGTTCTAGAACTTTACTTTCCCAAGTTCTAAGTTATGATACATTTGTAAGCGTAGCACAGGAACAAGACTTTTCAATTCAAACTGCATCAGCTGAAATTCCAGTAATTGTAAAAACATACTATGATGATGTAGAGAATTTTCAATTTAAACAATCTGATAATTCAATTTCATTTGATATGCCATTTGATTGGGATCCAGACTATATCTCACTAGTTAAAATGGTTCATGAAGAAATTAGAGTTCCAAAATCTTTTGATCCTTATTCTGAAGGAAAAGACTTTAGAGGATATGTAAACGGAATTGAGGTTGACAACAGAGTTTTGTTACTAGATCCTTATTCTTATGAAGACACAAACATTGTTCATTTTCTTGTAACTGGTTCTGAATTACAAAGAATTAGTTCTGAATTAGGACCATCAAATTATGATAATAAAAAAATTTCATTTAATCTCGTTCCACAAAGTGAAATCATCAAACAATCTATTGGTTTCCATCTAGTTGATACTGAAACCTTTCAACAAGTTGGAACAAATGTAAACATCTCTTGGGACAACAGCTATGGTGTTAGTGACTACATTCCATTTGAATTTGCATTTTTTGATAACTCTGGAAATCTAATCAAGGACGTTAGATACGGTTATTCATTATTTGATCAAAACGACAAAGAACTTGTAACAAATTCTGGTTCTGATCCACTTAATCCAGGAGTTTTAGCAACGGAAGGAATTGATATTCAAACCATTCAAATTCCTACTCAGGAACAATATCGAATTGATGTTCTAGTTTATGGTACTGGAATTAGTTATGATCCTACTTATGCAGGAATTGGTTCAGGAATTATTGAAGTAGGACCTGGTGTTCCATCATCTCCACCACCAACTCTAAAACCTGAAACACCTATACCTATGCCACCTAGTGTTGAAGTACCAAGTTGGATTCAAACAACTGCAGGATTTTGGGTAGATGGATTTTCATCTGATGATGAATTTGTTAACGCAATAGAATTTCTAATTAAAGAAGGAGTAATTGTAATTCCTCCTACTGCATCTGGTGGTGAAACAGCTGCTGAAATTCCTTCATGGATTAAAACTACTACAGGGTATTGGGTAGATGGATTTACTTCTGATAAAGAATTTGTAACCGCAATTCAATGGTTGATCGAAAATGATATTATGAGGATTACCTAGGAGCTTGTAAAATGAAAGACATTAACAGTATCATGCCAAAAATTCCAGACATGAAGTGGGGTGCTTTGATGAACAAATCTCCAACTGATGAAAAGATAGATCACATGAATAAAATTTTTCCTCCAAATGGAAAATGGCATACAGTATTTGAGGAAAAAGACCAAGTACACATTGACGGAAAAAGAATCTGGAAAAAAGATCCAATGTCCTGGACATAAACTAATTTTGGTAAAAATGTTATTATACAAATCTACAGCAAGCTCTTCAATTCATGCTTCCTTTACGAGATGAAAATCCACATCCTCCAGGCTATAAACCAAAACTAACAATTCTTCTAATCATAATCAATGTAGTAGTATTTTTCTATGAAGTATCATTTACCGGGCAATTCTGGGAATTTAGCAATGTAAGATCAGCAGAATTATTTTTTGAATGGGGAGCTGTCCCAACTTGCATAACTGGTTCTTCATCATTTATCTCGTTAGGTGGAGGACAACAGATACCATGTCCTGACATGCCATATGTTTCTCTAGTCAGTTCAATGTTTCTTCATGGAGGTTTAATGCATCTTGGTGGCAACATGTTATTTTTGTGGATATTTGGTGATAACATTGAGCTAAAGTTTGGACGAGTAAAGTTTCTTGGCATTTACTTGCTTTGGGGAATAGTTGCAGGACTTGCACATGTACTAATTGATCCTACTAGCTCAATTCCTGCAGTTGGTGCATCTGGCGCAATTTCAGGAGTTTTAGGTGCT
>DRGT01000060.1 GCA_011055585.1 Candidatus Nitrosopumilus sp.
CTCCATATCAATTCGGATTCTCTTCCTAGCCATTGTGAAATTCAGGATCTGTGGTTAACACTTGAAATGATCTTGTGATAATTGTTAACTAAATGATTTGTTAACATTGACTGCCTGGCCCACGCCTAGATGATTCCCCCACGTTAACAAACTAGGTAAAATTTTCTTTTATTGTTTGGTGGGCTTTCATGCCTGGAGTGGAAAGGTAAGGGTTGATTTTTTATTATTAACAATGTTAACAGCAATCTTCACGCTTGGAGTGGAAATTCCAGGGTCAAGATTAGGTTTTTTCAATCTTTCTTAACAGTTAGTTAACCAACTGTTATCAGGCTTAAACCCACACACCTATCTTTCCACTGTTCTGTTTTTAGTTTTTTTTTCATAACACAAAACAACTTAACGACATACAATTACTATTATGAATTTCCTAAAATGAGTAGAAACAAAGGTGTGTGAGTCAATCAATGAGGCCAGATCGGTGTAAACACAAACGATCCGCCTTGTGAAAAAAGTTGACAGGATCCATTGAAGTGGCAAGGGCGGATCCTTCAGATCCTGAAAAATGAGCGTAACCACCATAGACCCAATTGAGAAGTTGTTAGAGGCCGCAGTAACTGGCAAATCAATCATTAAAAATAGAACCATACTTCATCATTCATTCATTCCAAACATAATTTATCATCGTGATTTGGAACAAGAAAAGGTAACCCAATCTCTCATACCAATTCTCAAACATTTTAGACCATCAAACCTACTTGTATATGGAAAGCCGGGTACTGGCAAAACCCTAGTTGTTAGAAGAGTCTTATCAAAAATTCAAAAGAGAGTAGAAAAAAGCAATTTTCCAATAAAACTAGTTTATACAAACTCCAAGGAAGAAACTACCCTTTACGGCTTACTTGTTAGTTTTGGAAGACAATTAGGACTCTCAGAAAAAGAACTCCCAACCACAGGCTTGTCAATTAGCGAAGTCTTCAAAAGGCTACTTCAAACAATTAATGAAAAATCACTAAACACAGTTTTTGTTATAGATGAGATTGACTTTCTAGTTCACCTAATCTCAAAAACAGGAAATGATATTCTATACCAATTAACCCGTTCTAATGAGAGACTCAAAAATGGCTCTCTAACACTAATTGGAATTTCAAACGATCTTACCTTCAAAGAAAGACTTGACCCACGAGTAATCAGCAGCCTTGGAGAAGAAGAAATTGTATTTACGAACTATAATGTAGACCAAATCCACAAAATTCTAGAAGATAGAATTTCATCTGCCTTTATAGAGGGAGCAGTTGAAGGCCCAGCTCTAAATCTCTGTGCAGCCATGGCTGGCCGAGAACACGGTGATGCAAGACGAGCAATAGCTTTGTTGCGCGTAGCTGGAGAAATTGCTGAAAGAGAACAACAAGAAAAGATCACAGAGGAACATATCAGAAGCGCATCTCTAAAAATGGAAGAGGATAAGGAAACTACAGCTTTAGAATCATACCCACTTCATGAAAAACTGATTATTTTGGCTGTGATGAAAGCTGGTGGCTCATCAACTGGAGAAATTTTTAGTGCATACAAAAACCTCTGCAAAACTGTTAGACAGAAGGAACTTACTCAAAGACGAGCGACTCAAATGCTAAGCGAAATTGAACTATCTGGAATAATTTCAGGTAGAATCATACATCAAGGAATTCATGGAAGAACCAAAAAATTCAAACTCACCATTTCTCCTGAAATGGTCAAGGGTACTTTTAGAAAAGATCTAACATTAGAAGATATAGTCTAATTTTCAGTTTTGAAATCATGAGAGTAAACTTTGAAGGTTTTCAAATTTACTAACACTGCTAAACCAGGGGTTGGTGAAAGTCCAACACTTGCTTGAAATGGAGTTTGTTTTTGCCAAGTTCCAGAATTTATCAACAAAATCCCTCGATACATATCAAAACCTACAACATGAACATGACCAACATGAAAAATATCTGGAATCTCATCAATTACCATCATATCTTCAGTTTCTGGAGCGATTGGAGTTTGACTTCCATAAATTGGACTAAGATGTCTTGACTTTAGCAACTGCCGCATAACTTTGGTTGGATCATCATAGCTTAGCCCTGGTGTTGTTTTAACAATATCATCAATGCTTTGACCGTGATAAATTAACACCTTCACTCCATTTAGCGATACAAGAGAAGGATTTCCAATCAAAAAGAAATTTTCATGCTTTCTTAAACTTTGATTATATTTTTTTGGAAAAGAAGGCTGTGGCAAAGCTCGTCGTCCTGGATCATGATTACCAGGAATGATGAATACTTTGATGTTCTTTGGGATTTTTGTTAAAATCTCTTCTAATTTTTCAAGCTGTTCTTCAACTGTAGGACACTCTAATTCTTTATCCTGGTTTGGATAAATTCCAATTCCATCAACAACATCTCCACCAAGAATCACAAATCTCACTTTTCTTGCAATTGGATCAGGACTTGATAGCCAAGAAATAAAATCATCAAACTCTTTTTTCATGAAATATTTATTGCCCACATGAAGGTCTGACAAAAACACCGCATAGGCCTCCGTCTCTGATCTGTTTGAAAAATGATCAGGAACATCAGGGACAATCACATCTCTTGTGATAAAACCTCCATTTTTTCCCATCCTCACCTTAAGCATGACAAACTGATCTACGAGTAACTGATTTGCTGTTTTTTGCAAATTCTTATCAAAAACAATGGTTTCAAGCGAGCCTGAAGCATCATCTATTAGTAATTTGGTTACATTTCTCTCAGAGCTTCTTTCTGAAACCAAACCACAGACATACATATCATTATTTGATTTTGCAACAATTACAGACGCAATCGACTTTAACATTTTAGCTTCTGGACGATTTGAAACAATTCTTTTCAGTTTTGAAAATCGATTTGAAAACAACGCATTAAAACCAGAAACACCTTCTGCAGAAGTAATTTTTGATGATGGATCAAATAACACTCTATGTTCATTTTCTATACTTTGATCCTCTTTAATTCCCAAAACTGTTTCTAAATCATCCTGATCAATTAGGAATCGTTTTTGTCTAGTTTTTTCTCTAACGATCTCTTTTATGATGCGTTTAAGCTCTTTGGCATCAATGTCTTCTAGAATTTTTAATGCGTTAGGATGAATTTGAAATCCTTTGTTTAATGCATAATTTAACGCATAAGAAACATCTTTTTTCAATATCAACAAATATTGAGAGTTTTAATTAAATCTGCGCACAGATCAAACCAACACCCTCAAATACAATTCTCAAAGAAAAACCCCGTGCTAAGTAGAAAACGAATAGGAATCTTCTTTATTTTTATGGGATTGTTCACTCTTTCATTTTGGATCGGTTCAATGAGCGAACCAACTGAGGAAGAAGCTCAAGCGTTTATGGAAGAATTTGAAGAATTAATTGATGATATTGATGCGTTTGGAATTTTTTCACACAACACTTTGCTTTCATTAATAATGTTTATTCCTGGCTTTGGAGTTGGATGGGGATTATTTTCAGCTTGGTCTACAGGATGGGGACTTGC
>DRGT01000061.1 GCA_011055585.1 Candidatus Nitrosopumilus sp.
AATGTCTTCATCTGTATTATGGCGCGACATAATTTCATAATTAGTTGACATAGTGTTATTTGGATTTGGAGAATGAGGAAGACCAAATGTATGGCCTAGCTCATGTCTTAACACTATTATCAAATCCCAAGTTTTGATGTTAACTCGTTGTCCACCCTCATTTGTAATTGATTTTGCCTCACCATTAAGAGACCATTCATAATCATCGTTGACCCTAACTATACCCCTTAATGGTGCACCTGCAATTGGAAGGTATGCATATGCTAAAACGTTTGGTTCATCTTTGAAGATATCATCGTCTTGGCCATTTTTGAACTCTATTGAAATATCACTTGATTGTTCCATTGGAACATATTTCAAATCTGGTTCAATCTCAATATCCCATTGAGTTAACGCATAATTCATTCCGATTCTATTTTTATTTTTTTTATCAAAGTCAGAGCTGTGATTTAAAAGCCTGTAGGTAAGCTTGCCTGTTTGTGGGATAGGAAAGACACCAAATTGTTTATCTTCTTCAATTTGCTCTTCAAGGGTTTCTGCTTTTACATTAACTGATTCAAAGCGAAATTTGTTATTTGTCGCATGGTCAGGCTCCAATGCTATTGTTTTGCATATTAAATTAGTATCTAACATAATTTCAATTTTATCTCAATTGCTGAGGATCCTCTCGTAAAGCCAGATTTACTGCCAAATTGTGTTCTAAAAATGACGCAATAGCTAGTACTATAACTCCAAGAATTGCTAGATCAACGTCTATTAATACCAACCAAATTGCAGCACCTGCTGCTTCTACAATACTAAATCCAATTGTGCGTTTATCTGCTAGTCTTTCAAATAGTTTCCTACCAGTAAATACATTATCTGAAATAGTGTGTTCGATGATTAGTAAACCAAATAATACAACTGCTGCAATTATATGTTCAAAACCACCAGCAATATCTTGTCTAGCAATTACTAGCCACACTACCCATATTCCTGTTTCAATTAAGCTAACTACTGCCTTTTGACCAACTGGTAGTCCTCGAAAATCAAACAATGAACGCTTGTGAATTACATTGTAAGTAATTAGATGCTCTAAAGTTAATCCACCTATTAAAACCAAAACAGCTAAGATGCTAAAAAAAGCATCAGAGGCTTCTAAAGCGAATATCAGCCAAACGACTAAAGTTACTACTTCTACTGCTGTAAATACAACTATACCTACTTGTTTATTTACCATATCAATCCTTTCGAATAATTATTTCATGGTTCTGTGATCTCTGCCAAAAAAAATAGCCCAAAACTGCGGCTACAAATCCTGCTAATAACGCAGTCATTTTTTCCAACAATATCATATCTTTGAATACAATTAAAACAACCCCAAAAAATATCATAAAAGGAACTATTACTATTAGGGCAATAATGAAAGTATAATGTTCTTTAAGCGAATTTTGTGGTGATTTTGGAGGAGTAGGATCTTCACTCATAGTCATTACCTTGTAGAACCACCAATACACCAATGACCATTGTCATATCCATCTGCATTAGCTTGTGCTAGAGTATCATAGTATACATCGTGATTCGCAGCAATTATTTCATCAATTTGGTAATTTGTTTGTTCATTATCAAGATCATGAACTTCTTTTGTGTTTGTATTTGGCAAAAATTTTTTGCCATTTCCCCGTCTTTGCATTAATAATATTTACGTTAATTTCTTAAATTACTTTATGTTTACAAAGTATTTCAAAGTAATGCATTGATTCGAATCCATTATGGGGCTTTGCAAAATTAGTTAAAGCCCCACAAATCGAATCTACCAAGATATGATATGATATAATATTGTCCGAGTTCAAATCTCTGAAGGTATAAATCTACCAAGACTCTCTGTTAGTATGAATTTTTACGGATTCGCGTCAAAAATTTTCTTTCAAAAGATCCATTCCCAACTTGTGTGTTAAACGAGATAATTTGTTTGCCAAAATGACCACACCGTTATTTTTTGCAGGTTCAATTCCGATAAAACTAGAAAATCCTGCAGTTCCTCCATCATGAAATAGTATCTCACGATTATTTCGTTTTGAAACCCACCATCCAAGTGCCATCTCATCAAACTCTACACCAAGATAAGGAATCATCATATTCTTCATGAAATAGGATAGTTTAGGTACAAACCTAGTAGAGTGACAGTATTGTAATTCAGGAGATATGCTAGTATCGATCAAACCAAGATTCGTCCCTAGAAATTTTATCAGATCACTTGTTGTTGAATAAAGACCTGCTGCACCCTCAATTGCAGGGGCTACCCAATGATTGATTTTTTTCCCAAAATAAGAATGTCCTGAGGCCATTTGGTTTTTGTGAGATTCAAGTAAGTTAATTCCGGTATCTTTCATACCTAAAGCACCACAGATTTTGCTTTTAACAAGATCTTCATAACTTGAATTTGTAACCCTCTCAAAGATATGTCCCAATAATCCTACTGTACCATTTGAATAATGCCATTCTGTACCGGGTTCAGTTTTTAATTTTGATTTAGAAAAAAATCTTATCAGATCAGATTTTGTAAATTGTGACAATTCATGATATGCATTACTTGGCCTCAACAAAGCCAAAAGATTGAAGATTATCAATTTTGTTGGAAGATTGGGAAATCCTGAAGTGTGTGTTGCAAGATGATAAAGGGTAATCTTTTCAAATTTGGGATTATTTGAAAATTCTGGTACAAATTTTGTTATTGGATCATCTTTGCTCAACAAACCTTCTTTTTGCAAAACAGCCAACAGAATTGAGGTGAATGTTTTTGAGATAGATGCAATCTCAAATACTGTATCTTCAGTAGGCAGTACTTTCGAATTTTTTTCAATCTCACCATAATTGAATACTTTGGTGCCCGTTTTACTAATCAGTCCAACAGAAATGCCTGGAATTTTGGATTTTTTAACATGTTTTTTTATAATGTCTTCTGCTTCCAATTTTTAATACCTTTTAGAATTTTTCAATTTTACTTTCTTGTCTGTATGCAATAATGAAACATATTCCGCCACATATTACTCCAATTGCAAGTAGAGCAATAAATCCCCCAATTGGTTCGATAAAAGAATCCATGATAGCAGGATCCTTTGGACCTAGCTTTCCTTCAGTAAACAATGTAATCAAACCAGTTCCTGCCAAACCAGCATAAGTCATAATCAGCATTGCCCCCGCACCACCAACATTCATTCCAACCAGATGAATTGATGCCAATACGTTTAATGTTCTAGAAAATTTTTTCTTCAAAGTAATTTCAAGGTTGCTGTAAAACAAGGCAGTAACTGCAATGGCAAGTATTATTATCAAATGAAATATTATTCCTAAAAAGAACCATTTTGCAGTTCCATCAAAAGATAACGAGAGAAATTGAATAATGTTGATTTGAGAATTTGTCATCTGTATAACTACAATGACTAGTGCCATTCCAGTAATTATTGCCCCTTGGATAATTGCTGCGATAATGAATCTGTCGACCCACTTGAATCTGGCAGCATCCATTAAATTTCAAAATTTAATCATCGTAATAATTATCTTTGAAGTTTCAATTATGGCCAAAATTGTCAACATTTCACAACTCAGAATTAAGCATTCTACTTTTCGGGTAATCCTAAAAATTCTTAAATTCCCAAGTAAAATCAATAAAACCATGGATTATAAGATTGTAAAAAACCCAATGGGACTAATCCAGTTTTCAATGAACAAGGGAGATAAAGTTACAGCAGAAGCTGCGGCCATGGTCTTCATGCGTGGAGACATTGAAACTGTAACTAGAATGAGAAAGGGCGGTTTTTTAAAATCACTAAAAGCTGCAGCACTAGGTGGCGAATCATTTTTTGTAAATGACTTTATTGCACATACAGACAACTGTACACTAGGTCTTACAGGAAACACACTAGGAGATATAGAGGTAATTCATGTAACTGAAGAGTTTATTGTTCAGTCTGGTGCGTTTGTTGGCTCGACTGGTGGACTAACACTTGACACTAAATGGCAGGGCTTTACAAAGGGAATTTTTGGAACAAATCTTTTCATGCTAAAAACTGTTGGGACTGGTGAGATGTTTGTCAATGCATGGGGTGGCATTATAAAAAAAGAGCTAAAGGATGGTGAAAAAATGATACTAGACAACTATCAGCTAGTTGCACTAAGCTCTCGTGC
>DRGT01000062.1 GCA_011055585.1 Candidatus Nitrosopumilus sp.
AACCAAAACTGTATCTACTTTCTCCTTAATTTTTTCAAAAAACAAAGGAACTTCGTTCCATTCATTTTTTGAAATTGATTTTATGCTAGATTTTACGTCTCCTAACAGAATTAATGAATCTGGTTTTGCTTTTTCAATAATTTCTGAAAGCTCGGATATTGTTTCATTAATTGTAGTATTTTTTCCTAAAAAAATATCGTTTGATGCTAGATTTGCCTCAAATCCAATATGCAAATCTGTGACAATGAGATTTCTAGTCTCACCTTCTAAAATTAGGGCGGGTTTTGATGGAATAATTCTAGTTTCAACCATCAAAAATATACTACGCATTTGAAATTAATTCCTTGTGAAAAAAGAAAATAGCAAAATAGAATCGACCGTTTCGGAAAAGCGAGTAAAACTACACATCTTTGAGCCAAGTAACCGAAAGATTTGGACTGTGGTTGGTAAGGGAGAAGAATATTGGCTATATCCAGAAATGGAATTTTGTTCTTGTCCTGGGTTTTACTTTGGAAAAATTAACGGAAAAAAAGAGTGCTATCATCTAGAATCTGCTAAATTAGCTGAAAAAGAGAACAAAACTGAGATCATAAAATTCTCAGATGATGAATATAGCGATTTTTTATCAGGATTAATTTCTGATTTGTAAGAATTCAATTTAAACAAAATCAAGTGTTATATTAACGAAAAAAATTTTGTGATTTAATTGAAATCACCGCATGAAGTTTTGCGTAAAGTAGCTGAAGAAATCATTGACTTGGATACTAAAATGAGATTTGTTGGAATCATTGATTTGAAAGGTAGTATTGTTGAAGGAATCATGAAAAAAGGAAAAACCTCACTTGAATCACAAAAAGAAGATGAGCATTTTTGCAGGCAAGTTGCTGAAAGACGAAAAATGAGGACCGAATTTGATAAAAATCTTGGCAAAGTAAGATATGTACATGTTGAACGAGAGAACGTAACTCAATTGGTTGTTTATACTAAAAAAAATACAATTTTAGTAACCATAGAGCCTGAACTTGACATTAAAAAGAAAATGCAAATTGTTAACAGTATTAAAAAAATAGCTTCTAAAATCTAGACTATAATGGTTTTAGGAGATTAACAAAACATGGATGAATCAGAATATAATTCTCAGATTGCAAAAATTGCTTCCTTAATGACTGATGATAAATTATCTACAGATGAACAGGACCCACAAAAACTGAAAAAATATCATGATTATGCCAAAACAAATTTCAAACTAAACGATGAATCCGCATTGCAACTGGTTTACGAATCATTACTTTACCTAAAACTTCAAGTTTCAGATTCGGCTGATCCTTTGCAAGAAGGAGACAAATTTGGAGTAGGTTTTAGTTAGTTGTTTATTCTAGGGGTATAGTAAACAAGTCTTCTTTTGAAACTCCTTTCCATAACCCAGTCACATCTACTGACTCAACTTTTTCTATATTGGTAATTTTTTGTATCTTGATATGATCAGGGTTTGGTGGCATCCAAAGCATTGCCATATAGTCACCAATTGAACCAAGTTTGTCTGGCATTGCAGTGATTATCTTTTCTTTTGAAAATCCTTTTGCTAGTAATGCATTGACTGATTTTTCCTGCAGGTCCATTCTTCCATGAGTAAAAAGATAAACATCTTTTTCAAAATCTATTTCTGACATGAATCTTGTAACAAATTAAACTAAATCAATCTTTCGTGAACGCATTGTTTTCCTAAAAAGGGTTAAATTAGTAGGAAAAAAACCGCAGTTATGAAAATTGTAACTGTTGGAAGTAAGGCTTTTGTTACAAGCTTTCAATTAGCCGGAGTTCCAGGTGTTATTTCTGACACTCCTGAAAAAGCATTGGATGAAATCAAAAAACTAACAGATGATTCCGATATTGGACTTGTGCTAATCAGCGATGATATTTCAGAACCAATTAATGATCAACTAACTTCTCTTCGAACAGAAAAGTCTACTCTAGTATTTGCATTGCCTTCTGTTGGTAGCAAAAAAGTGGATGTGGATTATAGGGCAATGTTGAAAAAAATTCTTGGCGTCTAACCTCTAAAAAAATTTGAATATTCTTTAATATACTCTATGGGCTTGATTTGGGCATGAAAGCTGCTTTAGTTAAAAACGACTCTACTATTACTGTAGATGACGTTGAAAAACCGTCATTAGGACCTGGAGATATTCTTGTAAAGATGGAATCTTGTGGGATTTGTGGTTCAGATCTAGAGAAAGTTTTTGGAAAATATGGTAAACCTTCGAGAAAATTAGGTCATGAACCTGCTGGAATGATTTCTGAAGTTGGCTCAAAAGTAAAAGATTTCAAAAAAGATGATAGAGTTTTTACACATCACCATGTTCCATGTTATTCATGTCATTTTTGTAATCATGGAAATGAAACAATGTGCCCAAAATATTATGAGACAAATTTGTCTCCTTGTGGTTTAGCTGAAGAGTATCTCGTTCCTGAATGGAATGTGTCTCATGGTGGTGTACTAAAAATTTCAGATTCTATGAGTTTTGATGAAGCAGCAATGATTGAACCTCTTGCATGCTGTATAAGGTCATGGCATAAATTCCCTTATAAAAAAGGTGATTCCGCAGCAATTTTTGGAGTAGGTCCTACCGGAATGATGCATGTTATGCTTGCTAAGGACAAAGGTTTTGAAAAGATTTTTTGTTTGGATGTAAATGACTTTCGTTTAGAATTTGCTAAAAAGTTTCAAATTACTCAAAGTATAAACTCGAATGATTCTTCTAGAAAAGAAAAAATTCTTCATGAGACCGAAAACAGAGGTGTTGATGTTGCAATTGTTGCTACTGGGAATCTAAAAGCTCTAGATGATGCAATTGAACTTGTTAGAAAAGGTGGCGCTATAATGATGTTTGGCGTTCCATCAGAGGGCGACACAATGAATATTGACATGAGTAAAGTTTACTCTAAAGAAATCACGTTGACGACAAGTTATGCCGCATCTGATTACGATACAAAAGAAGCCTTGGAATTGATAAAATCATCACGAGCTGATGTAAAGAGTCTGATAACTCACAAATATTCTATTTTAGAAACTCAAAAAGCATTTGATCATGCTCGTGATGGGTCTGACGCAATGAAAATTATAATCACCAAATGAGAAAGGCTTAAGAAAGGCAATTCGTTTCTTTCAAAATCTAAGAATAATGGACTGGGGATTAAAAAATAGATTAGCACGAATAATCAAACCTGCAAATAACAGGGCTGTTATGCTTGCAGTTGATCATGGTTACTTTTTGGGTCCTACAGAACAATTAGAAAATCCAAAACAAACAATCCGACCTTTGCTAAAGTATTGTGACTCTTTAATGGTAACAAGAGGTGTTCTTAGAACATCAGTAGATGCAAACTATCCCGTGCCTGTGGTGTTACGTGTATCGGGAGGTACTAGTATAATTGGTGAAGATTTGTCAAATGAAGAAATCACCGTCAGTGTTCAAGATGCTATAAGAGTAAATGCTAGCGCACTTGCAATGTCAATTTTTGTGGGTAGCAAATATGAAAAACAAACAATTGTTAATCTTGGAAATCTTGTAAATGAAGCTGAACAATATGGAATTCCTGTCTTGGCAGTTACTGCTGTGGGAAAAGATATGGTAAGAGATGCTCGTTATCTTTCATTAGCATGTAGAATTGCAGCAGAACAAGGTGCACACATTGTAAAGACCTATTATTGTAATGACTTTGAAAAAGTTGTAAACTCTTGTCCTGTTCCAGTAATCATTGCTGGTGGAAAAAAGATTCCAGAACGTGAAGCATTAGAACTAACTTACAATGCCATTAAAGCCAGCGCAGTTGGCGTTGATATGGGACGAAATATTTGGCAATCAAATTCACCAGTTGCAATGATAAAAGCAGTGAGGGCGATAGTTCATGGAAATGCAGATGTTAATCAGGCATATGATTTATTCCAAAAACCTGAAAAAGAATAACCAAAACAAAGCAAACCAAAATCAAAACCACAAGAACAAAACAAGCCTCAAAATAAACAAAAGAAAACAAAATCCAAAAAAACAGCAAAAGAAAAAGTAATCTAGTTTTAACTAGTTAATTTTTGAAAGATGAATATGTGCAATTTTCCAGGATGAATTCTTTATTAGAACAAAAGTTGCCCTTCCTTCAATTGTGATTATTTCACCTGTGAAAGACTTGTTATCTACAACCATTCCCTTTTGAAGCAACTCAAACGCAACAATTGCCGTGTCATCAAACACGCTTATTTTGGGATTTTTTATTTGATAATCATAATCTGAAATACTAACAAATCTTAATTCTTCTAATACAATTGTTGTTGCAAAATCTTTTAGATCATGTGGGGGAACATCACTGAAACTAGAAAATCTAGTATCGTCTAATTGGATTTCACGCAATACTGCCAAGTCCTTGGTTTTTCCTATTTGAAAGAATCTTTCAATTACATTGATTACCTGTTCATTTTCAGACATTGTCATATGCATTCCTCTCGTAATCTTTATTAATTATCGTCAATGTTTTAACTTGACCACAATGAATACAATAAACACAGCTGGCGATTTGAGCGTTGTACTGCTAGTTGTTCTAGTACTGTAAAGTGTGGTCCATTTTTAACAGTTAAAATTATGGACTTGAGGTTTGGTGATTAAATGGAAAATATGATCGGCGCAAAAGCTTTGATGAAAGCATTGGAAAAAGAAGGCGTTAAGGAGGTCTTCGGGTTACCGGGAGGTGCAAATCTTCCAATGTACGATGAATTATCCAAAAGTAACATTCGACATATCCTAGCTAGACATGAACAGTCTGCTGCACACATGGCAGACGGTTTTGGTAGAGTAAGTAGAAAGGCTGGAGTTTGTTTTGCAACATCAGGACCTGGCGCAACAAACATTCTAACAGGATTAGCAACTGCTCATGCAGACTCTGCACCGATGATTGCAGTAACTGGCCAAGTTCCTGTTGCAATGATTGGCAGAGACGCATTTCAAGAAAGCGACATCATTGGAATGTCAAATCCTTGTGTAAAGTATGCATTTCAACCACGAACTCCTGAAGAGATTCCAGAAGTTGTAAAGAAAGGATTCTACATTGCAGAAACTGGAAGACCGGGACCTGTATTGCTTGACATTCCAAAAGATGTTCAACAGAATGAAGCAGAAATGACTTTTCCAGATACCATTAAGATGAGAGGATATCATCCTTGGACTGATCCAGATATTGTCAATGTAGAAAGAGCAATTGAGATGTTACTCTCAGCTGATAAACCAATCATTTTAGCTGGCGGAGGTGTAATTATCTCATCAGCATTTGCTGAATTGCAAGCGATAGCTGAAATGTTGATGATTCCAGTTGTTACCACTTTCAAAGGCAAAGGTGCATTTCCTGAAAATCATGCACTATCCCTTGGTCCAATAGGAATGCATGGACATGCAGAGGCCAACAAACTCATGACTCAAGCTGACTGTGTATTAGCAACAGGTACCAGATTTTCTGATCGTTCAGTTGGAACCTTTGAAGAATTTGAAAAGCGCCTAAAGATTATTCATATGGATGTTGATCCAGCCGAGATAGGCAAGAACCAAACAACTCAGGTCGCAGTGGTTGGCGATGTAAAAGCATCACTTAGAATTATGATAAAGATGCTTCAACAAAAGGCAATCAAAAAGTCAGATGATAACAAGTGGCTAAAACATGTAAACGAAACAAAAG
>DRGT01000063.1 GCA_011055585.1 Candidatus Nitrosopumilus sp.
ATCTTTCTGTACTCGATTCCATTTTTCTCAGAATAGGATTCCATGTTTCCTCCCGAAGAAAAAGCAATTTTTTTACAGTTTGATTTTTGTGCAGATTCAAGAATTGTCATGGTTTCAGCAGTATTTCCCGAAATGCTAATTGTTATAACTAGTGTATTTTCATCAACTGTTTTTGGAAGAAGATAACCCTTTACCACATTTACATGAATGTCACTCTTTGATAGAATGGCAGAAAATAGATCACCAATGGTTCCTGAGCCTCCCATTCCAGCAAATACAATATGATCAATGTCTTTGAAATCAACAGGTTTGAGATCTGATTCGTATGATTCTTTTGCAATTTTAGGCCATCTGTCATAAACCGCATGCATTTTCTCAGTATCATGTTTGTTCAGAGTAGTAATGTCAAGCAATTACGATTTTGAAACCATGGAAACAATATAATGATTTAGAGTCAAAACAGCTGAAATTTTAAGGTAGTATCCTAAAACTCACCTAGTTTTGGGCAAAAAATTCAAAAAAAAGCATGAAAAACAATCCGAAAAAGAATTAAAAAAACCATCAGAACCTTCAAAATTTGAAAAAATCAGACCGAGCCCAATTTCCTGGATTGTGTTTTTCTTTACCATATCTATGGTGATTTTAAGCCTAATTCCAGTCGTGTTTCCATCTCTAATTGTAGCAGGTTTTACGCAAGTTAATGATCTAGAACGATTGGGCATCTCAGGAAAACAGATAGAGCCATACGAAGCAGGTCCTTTAGCAGGAGCTCTTTTTGTCACATCTGGAATAGTTTTTGGCCTTGCAATTTTGCATTTTAAAAACAAACTTCCACAATCAATATCAAAAGGATTCCAGTTTATTTTTAATTTCGAGGTCTCAAAGAAAGTAGCTATTATTTCCATGGTAGTTATTCTAGCAATTTACGTAGCTGCAAGCGCAAACGAATTAGCAGAAGAAGAGCAATGGGAAGACTATATCGGTGTAAAACAAAGACTAGAGACTTGGTCACCGGATCAGATTACAAATTCCTTTGAGCCACACGTAAATTATTTCCTAATTTCATCATCCATGATTCTATTTGGAAACTATGCCGTAGTACCATTTCTTGCAAGCATTGCTCTTGTTATAATGGTATATTTTTTCACAAAACAAATCACAAACAAAAGATTTGCAGGAATCGTTGCAGCTATAATACTACTTCAAAGCAATGTGTTTTTAACATTTGATACTTCAGTAGCCTACACAAATTTTTGGATTCTATTTTACTTGCTATCACTATATTTTATGTACAAGGCATGGCTCTTATCACCAGTATCTTACATTGCATCCATTCCAGCAAAGGCACTAACGGTTACCTTTCTACCAATGTCAATTTACTTTTTGTTACGATGTTCCATATCAAGAAAAAAGAAGATGATAATTTCAGGAGCCATAATTGGAATAGTAATAATTGGAGCTACGGCATCTAGTGGAGCAAATCTTACAGGTGGTGCACAACAAGAGTCCTTTATTTCTGACGAGTTTTGGATTGGATTTGCCTCTTTTGCAACACAGCTAAGGTTTGATGTTCTAGTTATTCTATTTCTAATTCCATTAGTTATAGGATTATTATGTACATCAACAAAAAACAAACATGCAGAATCCATGATGGTAATGATTGGTGGTATGTTACTAATTGCACCATTTCTCACAGGATTTTCTGATCAAACAAACCAACCATACCGGTTTGTACCATTTGTTACATTTTTTGCAGTAGGTGTAGGAATTTTACTATCTAAGACTAAATCTCTCTGAAAAAGGTCCACACTTGGGTTAGCTCATCACCAGGCATAAGAAAAAAACCATCATGTGCATATCTTACTAAAAATTCAGAAATTGGATTTTCAGTATCTTCTAGCTTTGTGCTTGCAACTAGTTGAAAGGAATCAATTTCTAGTACTTTAGATCTTTGTACAAGTTGAAATTTTTTTCCTTCTAAATCATATTCAGGAGCATTTCCTCGTGAGGCTTCAGAGTCTAAAAATACATCAAGTGCTGCAAGATTTTTGTCTGTAAACTTGTCATTTTCAAAATAATGTACCAGTTGTCCATCAGAATTTCTTACAAATGTTTGAACAAAAATATACACATCACGATTAGAATTTGATTCATTTTGAGCATAAGAATTAGATGAAATCAGAATTATTGTTGTTAAAATACCTACAAATAACAGTGCAAGATAATTCATGTTTTTACTAATATATTATATTTAAAAAAATGTATGTCTAATTATATAGTCTATATTCATGGGGTTATATTTCTGAGAATATTTTAGGGAATTATACCCTTCACTAGTTTTAAGGGCTCTACCTTATATTATATCCGTAAATATAGACGATATATTGAATAAATCATAAACAGTTATTATTACTAAACCACAAAATTTTTTCTAAATTGAACTTAATTTTAAAAAAAACCTTAGATGATGTTCTCTCAAAAAATTGTGTAATCCAAGTTTTTGGATTAGGATATGTCGGTTTTCCCTTACTTGTTAAATTATGCACTAATGGATTTCATGTCTTGGGAATAGACAATGACTTAAAGAAGATAGAAAGAATTCAAAATGGAGAATTACTTGAATCAGAAAGTCATTTGAAGGAGATTGTTTTAAAATCAATTCATTCTGGAGATCTTGTTGTAGATACACAATCTGCAAAATCTGAAAAACCAAGAATAGGGATAATATGTGTTCCCACACCCATTCCGACTAAATCTATTCAATCAGATATTTTTGTAAAAGATGCTGTAAAAGCATTTTTGGAAATGGCAAAAAAAGGAGACGTAATCATTCTTGAAAGTAGTATCGAAGTTGGCACAACTAGTAAGATGAAATCAATGATTGAGTCAATGGGGTACAAAGAAGGTGAAGATATTGGATTATGTTTCTGTCCTGAAAGAATAGATCCTAAAAATAAAAAATGGAATCTTGAAAATATTCCAAGAGTAATTTATTGTTCAGATGATCTATCTTTTAAAATTGCCAAAGAGATTTACCAGTACATAAATAACTCCAATTTATTACGAGTAAAATCGGCAGAAATTGCTGAAGTTGTAAAATCATTTGAAAATGCGTTTAGGTTAGTAAATATTTCCCTTGTAAATGAACTAGCAATTTTATGTGATAAGTTAGGAATAAACGTAAGAGATGTATTAGATGCTGCTGCGACAAAGCCTTTTGGTTTTTTGCCATTTTATCCAGGAGCTGGAGCAGGAGGACATTGTATTCCAAAAGATCCACGATTCCTATTGGAATCTGCAAAAAAACTTGGTTTAGAATTTAAAACGTTAGAAAATGCTCTCTCAATAAATATTCAGATGCCAAAATATGTAGTTGATTCAATTGAATCACTATTAATAGGAAAAAAATTAAAGAAATCGGTCATAATTTGTGGTCTATCATATAAACCAGACATTGAAGATATGCGAGACTCTCCTGGCTTTAAAATTTACAATGAATTGACAGAAAGAGGTTTTCAAGTTGCGCTGTATGATCCATTTTTCAAAAATGAATTAAGTCAGAAATATGTTATTGAAAATAACATAAAAGATCCAGATTTTAAAATTTTACCGAATTTAAGTGATGATTCAATTTCAAGTTATGATTGTCTTTGTATAGTTCAGCATCATTCAAAATTAAAAGACAGATTAAATGAAATTTATAAAAATTCTAAAATTCCAATAATATATGATTGTCAAGGAAATTTAAGGTCCGATCCTAGTTCAAATAGTACCTTGAAAATTTTGGGCGGTTAGCTATCCCATGTTTAGGAGTTGCTAGTAAACATCAAATATATTTAAAGGCAAATTTTGTCTGATGTTTTATTACTAATATCAGTTACTAGTTGTAATTTACAAAATGATTTGGAATGATCTATTAATTGAAATCCATGATTTTGAACAAGATAGTTAAAAAATTGCTTATCTACAGCTCTACTAGGTTCCTTAAGCACGTAGAAATCGTATCCATTTTCCATTGTTTTCTTTAAAAGTTGAATTGAGTTTTGGATTGAACTACTAGAATTGAATTCTTCAGCTTGTTCATGTCCTAATAATCCATTAAAAGGAATCAGACCATATTCTGGGGTTTTGTATCCTTTTGAATCCAATAGAACGTCAGTTTTCTTCAATCCTTCCAAATCTAGAGGATACCTTTCCATCAAAGTCATAGGATTGATGAGTTTAAATTCATTTGAAATAAGAGCGAACGTAGGTTGTGTAAAAATAAACGCAATAGAAAAAAATACTATGATGATAAGCACAAAAAATATTTTTACAGTTTTTGCTAGTAAAGCTCGATTCTCAAATCTTGGTTGACCTAATTCTTGTAACAGCTTTATGGAAAAAAATCCAATTAGCATAAAGAAGAGAGGAAAAGTGGCAATCATATATCTTCTAGAGACAGCTCTTGAAAGAGTGCTTTCTGCACCAGGTGAAGATGTGAAAAACCAAAGAGTTCCTATTATAAAAAGTGAAAATGTTATCACCTCTAATCTTCTGGATTTAAAACGTAATGAAATAATTAGAAAAGAAATTAGTGTGAAAAGTGAAAAAAAACCAAACCAATATTTTCCAAAAATATGATCATATTGGTTAGGTATATCATTAAGATGTGTAGATAATGGAGATGGTAAAATTGTACGAAAATATCCTTTGATTACATCAAATCGATTAGCATCAATTGATAAGAATGATTGAGTTGTGAATGATGTACGTTCACCATCAATTTCTGGACTAACAACTGCATAATTGCTAAGAGGATCCCCAAAATAATAATTATTGAAACTAAACCAAACTGAAAAAAATAGCAACCATGGTAGAATAATAAGCAAAGAAATTATTCCTAATTTTTTGATAGAAAGCCCAGAAATAAATACTGAAGAGTGGTTACCATAAGAATTTGATGCATAAGTTTTAGTTTGTTGTTGATAAATAATGAATCCTATAACAAGTATGACTTCTACTGGAAAGAAAATTACTCCATTAATTCTAAGAAAGGTAGAAAGTGATAGAAAAATTGAAGCATAAAGTAGATGTCTAGTATTTTCATGTTTAAAAAATTTTATTAAATAAAATATTCCAATAAGAGAAAGAATGGCGAATATATGATCAGACATTAGATAATGTCCAGTATCTAGTATCCAAACATTTGATGATAATAATAAGAGAGTTATGAAACCAACATATTTGTTAAAAAGATTGGAAGCTATTCTTTCTGATACAACAAGTAACAAAATAGTAAAAATTGGTCCTAAATAAAAAAGTCCATAGTATCCAGATACAACTTTACTAAATGCGGCAATCAATGGTAAACCAATATCTACATTTGGCACAGAGGTGTTAAACACAGTTTTTGTCCAGTGCAGAGGAACAAATTCCCACTGTCCTGTTTCCTGGAGTAATTCATTTGATATACTGTATGTTCCTTCTGAAAGGTTTATGGCAGATATAGCAAAAATGTATGCGTCTGCACCTTCATAATAGGGAATAAAATTTGTCATTAAATAAAAAGAAACATAGGCAATAACTACAATTTTGGATATAGTTAAGATTTTGTCAAATAATGGTTTTGATGCGATTTGTTTTTTGATAGTCGAGTCAGAATTCATTTTGTTATATTAAAGATTAGTAATAATATGCCTTAACGGAGCAAAATTGTTGATGAAAAAATCATAATAATCAATAGTAAAGTGTGTTTTGGCTATGAAATTCTTGAAATTTTGATTTGTCAAAAGTAATGAATTTATCAAAATAAGTAATCCATTAAAAGGAAATCGTCTTAATTTTTAATTCTTATAGAATTTAATCAAAAACCATCATGGGCAACATGAAAGAGCTACTAAGTAATTTAACATCGATAGGAATTGCAGATGTTTCTGCTAAAGGGATTTCTGCCATATTCTGGTTTTATATAGCAGCAATTCTTGGGCCAGAAGGTTATGGAGAGATAACTTATTTTTTGAGTATAGCAATAATTGCTTCTAACGTTGCTCTTCTCGGATCTGTAAATACAATAATAGTATACACTGCAAAAAATGTCAAAATTCAATCAACTCTTTATTTTTTAACATTAATTTCTGGTTCAATTACATCAATCATAGTTTTTTTTATTTTTTATGATATTGGTACAAGCTTTCTGATTCTTGGATATGTAATATTTGGATTAGTTTCTTCAGAATTGCTAGGATACAAACTTTACAAGAATTATTCAAAATATATTATTACTCAAAGAGCATTAATGATTGTTTTAAGTATCGGATTGTTTTACATTTTTGGTCAGGACGGTATTTTAGTTGGAATTGCTCTTTCATTCAGCCCATATATTGTTGGTATAATTAGAGGATTTAAGAAAACAAAAATTAATTTTAACTTAATTAAAGAACGAGCAAGTTTTTTAAGAAATAGTTATTTACAGACTCTGGCAGCTACATTAAATAATACAATTGATAAAATAATAATTGCACCATTATTTGGTTTTGCATTATTAGGAAATTATTCTTTGGGAATTCAATTTCTTACATTATTACAAATTATTCCATTAACCGTCAGCAAATACATCATACCTCAAGATTCTAGTGGTAAGGAAAACAAGAAGTTAAAAAAGATAACAATCTTGACGGCAGTTGGCCTCTCAGTTCTAGGTTTAACTATTGGTCCTCCAGTGATTACTTTTATTTTTCCAGAATTTAGAGAAGCTGGAAGTATTATACGGATTGTAAGTTTGTCAATTGTTCCATATACTGTTGGGTTAATGTATCATTCAAAATTTCTAGGACAGGAAAAAAGTAGACAAGTTCTCATTAGTTCAGTGATTTGGATAGTATCACAAATTTTAGGCATTGTGATTTTGGGCTCAATATATGAAACAAATGGAATTGCGGGTGCATTAGTACTAGGAGCAACTGCATCAGCGATTTATGTTGTAATTGCTGATGAGCTAGACAAGAAAAAATTAAAAAAACAAGAGTAGTTCCTCAAAGTTTAAAGATTCCTGCAATGAAAAACCACCGAATTGAAATTTGTTATAACTGGTGGTGCAGGCTTTATTGGAAGTCACTTAGCTGAGTACTTAATTTCACAGTCTCATTCTGTAGAAATAATAGATAATTTACATAATGCAAATGAAGAAAGTTTGAAGAATTTAAAAGACAAGATCCAATTTCATAAGGCAGATATCTTAGATTTTGATATATTAAAAAAAATTCTGAAAAATTCTGACGGAGTTTTTCATCATGCATCTTTAATTTCAGTTCAAGAATCCTTGCAAAAACCGGAAGAATATTACCAAGTTAATGTAAAAGGTTCAGAGAATATTTTCAAGCTAGGATTAGAGTTTGGATTTAAAATTGTTTTTGCCAGTAGTGCCGCTGTTTATGGAAACACTTCGAAACTTCTCATTAAAGAAGACTCTAAAAAAAATTCATTAAATCAATACGCAGAAACTAAAATTCAAGCTGAAAATATAGCGCAGAACTACATTAACTCAGGAGCAAAAATAATAGGGTTAAGATATTTCAACGTGTACGGGAAGGGTCAATCAAAGGAATATGCTGGAGTAATTATGAAATTTATGGAGCGGATTTCAAACAGACAACCTCCCATAATATTTGGTGATGGAAGTCAAACTAGAGATTTCGTTTCCGTAGAAGATGTTGTAAAAGCAAATTTAAAAGCAATGTTAAGCGATGTAGATTCTGGGTTTTTCAATATAGGTTCAAGTAATGCTGTTTCCATACATGAACTTGCAAAAATAATGATCAAAGCATCAGGATTATCTTTAGAACCGGTATTTTCTAATTCATTAGAAGGGGAAATTAAAGATAGTCAAGCTGATATAACTCTGGCACTCAAAAAACTAAATTGGAAGCCAGAAACAAAATTAGAAAATTGGATAAATCAAGCAATTCATGAAATTTCTAATTAAGTACTAAATTAATTCTCAATCAGATTTTGATAAAATTTCAGGTATTTAGGCAATACAACATCCCAAATCATATGACTGGTTACAAATTCATAACCCAGATTTGCTAATCGTTGTGCTAGCTCTTTATTTACTAAAATTGTATTAACTGCTTCTGCAAGTTTTTTAGGATTATTTGGTGGTACTAAAATTCCATTTTCGTTATTTTTTATTAATTCTGGTACTCCTCCTACATTTGTAGCAACTACTGGAATTTTTAGAAAAAATGCCTCTTTAACTGTTGTTGGTAAACTTTCTAATCTTGATGGGAGTACAAGTACGCTTGAAGATTGTAAAACGCTCATAGCTTCTGACCACGGAAGATCAGTGCAATAAACCACTTTACCTTTAATTTTTGATTCGGCTTTTTTTAGAATGTCTATTCCTTTTTCGTAACTCTCTCTACCCACATATACAACTTGATTTTTCACTTTTGTTTTTTTAGGAATATTTTCAAATTTTGATGGTTCAATAGGAGTTGGTAAGTATTCAAAATCTATGTCAAATTTTTCCTTGTATACTTTTTGTGTAGCTTTAGAATCAGTGATGAACCTATCTGCCCATGTTAATGCTTTAGATTCAGCTAAAAGTCCAATCCAACTAAGTTTTTCTGAATGAATTGTTTTAATATTTTCACCATATACTCCGTGAATTGATAGGACTTTCTTTTTTCCTTTTGCAAAACGCATTGCAAAAGCTGATGGGACATTAAATGCATGAACTATATCGTAATTTTTTGTAGAAAATAATCCTTTAAGTGTACTTAAAATTGTAAAGCTAGGATTCTTTAGGTTTTTTATCGGTATATGGGGAACTTGCATTTTATCAACTTCATGTCCATGTTCCATCAATCTATTTGCCAACATTAAGGCATGATTTCCAGTACTACCAACATAACTTGATGAAATTAAGAGAAATTTCATGAATGAAAATAGAAAATGAACCTTTTAAGGTCTTGGATGAATTATTGTTTTTTTATTATTCTAATCGTTTCAACTAATTTTAGGTATGGATCTTCCATTGAATCTAAAAACTTCTGTGTATTTTTTTTAAATTTGTCATTATCTGAATTGAGAAGTTTAGTTACAAGTTTAATTATCTGATTTGAGCTTTTTGCTCTTTTGACTAATCCTTTCCTGACCAAATATTTTTCATCCAAATTAGGAACTGCATCGTATGATATAGTTGGTACTCCTCTTAGTACTGCTTCGGATGTCATTGTTCCACCAGAACCGATAAAGACATCACATCTTACTAAAATTTCACCACTATCTACTACCTTATCAAGAACAATGAGCTTTTTTGAAAACTGTTTTTTCAAAAAATTGATTTCATCTGAATATCTCCCAAGTATAACAATATTACAATTGGAAAATTCTTTTGCGATTTTTTTTATTATTTTTATAATATTAATTTTTGATGAGAAATAAGCAGCTTTCAATTCATGAGTTCTGATGAGGATTGTTTTTGGTTTTGGTAAAAACAATGTTGAAGCAGAAGAACGGTAAGAACCTCCTTTTACTATCATATACTCATCCATGGCATTGTATTGAATAATATTTTTTTTAGAAATTCCATATTTTGCAAACTCATCTTTTGGAATATGCTTAGGAATTAGCAATTTTTGAACTAAAGGAACTGATAGCTTCATGACTGCTTCTGCATGAGGAGCATTACAAAATGCAATGTGCTTGATTCCTAAACCGTAAGATACTCTTGCTGCTTCAGGAGAACAAAAACTAATGGTGAGGTCAGGAGAAAATTTCTTAACAATGGTAGATAGTTTTTGAATTCTATCAGCGCTTGATTGTAATTTTACAAAATTTTCTCCACCACCATGTTTTCCAATGATTGATAGTTTTAGTTTACGTATTTTTGCAAGTTGATTTGCTTCTCTATATTTTCTTGATGTACACAATAGCTTGTTTTTTCTCTCTAGTCGTTTTATCATGGGTTCAAAAAACAGCAATTGCTTCGGAGTAAGAATATCAAACCAAATTTTCAAACTGACTGTTTGTTTAATGATTCAGCAATAAATTTTTCTTATAAAAAATCGGTAAAACTACACTAATGCTTGTGATGCTTCATGGAACATCTGGCTTTTTGCACAACCTGCTGCAAGCTCATCTCCTGCTCCGCGTCTCATAAGACCTCTGTAAAGGCCGTCTTCCAGTGTAACGCCTTCGCGTTTTTCCCATTCTTCAACAGTGATAGAGTATTTCTTTTGAATTCTGTCCCTATACCATTCTGGAATTACATTGAATGCACAGAATGGAATAATTCTAAGATCAGGTGTAACATAATGGATATCACATCTTTGTAATCTTTCTAGGTCTTCGTTGTATTTGTCTTGGAAGTGCATCATACCCAGAAATAGTCCTTTAAGATGAAAACCACCTATAGAGTCAAATGATCTCTTCATTAGTATAGTACCAAACATCTTTGCCAAGTCTAATCCTGCTGGTTGTTTTTTCTTGTCAACAAAACTTGAGAGTTTTCTTACAACTTCGAGCATTGTAAAGTACTTGTTCTTTCCGGAACGAATTTCTTCTGCCTTGTCTTCAAAGAGTTCTAACATTCCTTGAAGATCACAGAATTTAGTTAGGGGTACAAACTTTTTGGTTTCTGCATCTTCAAAGACGTATGTACCTGCACCGCAAGCAAAATGAATTGATAATTCGTATTTTGGTTTACTAGAAAATGCTTCAATGATATCAGTAAGTGGCATACAACTTGGTACTGGGAACCAATCATCAGCTGTAACCTCGCCATTTGTTTGCTCCTCTATTCTTTGAATACAATCTGGAACTGTAATTCTATATTTCTCACGCTCTGATTTTCCCATTCTTCCAGTAAGAGATACAGGTTGGAAGTTTACAGCATGGACAATATCCATATTTTTCTGTGCATATCTGATAATTCCACCAAGTTCATGATCATTAATTGATTTGATAACGGTTGGAACAAAGACAACAGTACTTCCTGTTTTTCTGCAACTATCTAGTGCGTATGGAATCTCCCAGTGGTTTTTTGGGTTTGTTCTTGCAGTTACACCATCAAAGCTAAGATACAGGTTGTTACAACCAGCAAGTCTAACTTCTCTTGCAGCCTCTGGATCCATTGCATGTCGGATTCCATTTGTGTTCATTTGAATGTGATCTACTCCTTCTTCTTTCATAATTTTGATTACATCAGTAATATCTTCTCTTAGCATTGGTTCTCCACCAGTAATTTGCATAGAGTTTCCTGGAATTGGTCTTTCTGCTCTCAGGGTCTTCATCATTGCTCTTACTTGATCCTGAGAAGGCTCATACATGTAAGCACCCTCAAGACCTTTCTTAACATAAAAGAAGCAATACCAGCATGTAAGGTCACATCTGTTTGTAACAATCATGTTTGCAAGCCCAGTGTGGGATAGGTGGTTAGAACAAAGTCCACAGTTGTTTGGACATGAACATTTTTCAATCATAACATTTGGAGCATGAGCACCTTTTCCATCCTGCCAATAAGTGCTAAATTTGTTATACATTGCATAAGAACCAAAGTAAAGCTCTTCACATTCACCGTGAGTTGGGCATGTTTTTGTCATGAAGACTTTGTCATCTCTCTCAAAAACCTCAGCATCCAGAATCATATTACAGTCTGGGCATATGCTTTGGGTGAACCTAATAGTAGATTTCTTACCTACCGTTTTAGTAGATTGATTAGCAATCTGAATTAGCGCCATACCTATCAATGGCGATTTTCCAAAATAGTATTTAATGGATTTCATACTCTGCCCCGTGGGATTTTCGGAATGTGTGCGTATGTGATTTAAATACCAAAACTGATCGTTTTAGATCGCATGAGTATTTCAGATAAGAGTAGAAAGGCATTAGAAAAGATTGGTTTAACTAGTTATGAGATAAGGACATTTTCTTCTTTGCTAAAGGCAAAAGAATTAACAGCATCTGATCTTAGTCAGAAATCTGGAGTTCCTTATTCAAAAATTTACGAAGTATTAGGAACTCTTGAAGGAAAAGGCTGGATAGGTTCTGATGATTCAAGACCAACAAAATATTTTGCAAAATCTCCTGCAACAGGGATTGAAACAACAAAACAAAAAATGGAATCAGAATTTAAAGAAAATCAGAACATAATTTTAAACGAGCTTGTTCCCCTGTATGAAAAAAGTGGTTCCAGTGAAAAGCCAGACATATGGGTATTATCAGGTACAGTCAATATCGCTGCAAAAATTTTAGAAATGGTAGAAACTTGCAGGAATGAAGTTCTAATTGCATTACCTGAAGCTAGTGAAGAACTAGTCAAACAGGCATTACCAAAACTGAGATTACTTCACGATAAAGGAGTAGAGATCACTGTTTTAACATCAGATAAAATGAATAAAGAGTCTCTCAAGGCAGTCTCAAGGGTTGCGGATGTAAAAGTAAAAGAAGGAATGTTCGGGGGCGGTATTATTTCAGATAAACGATATGTTGTGATATTATTAGGCCCAGAAATGGGAGCTGAGGATGCTGTAGAAACAGTAGCAATATGGGCAGATCACGCTGGCCTTGCTGGTTTTGCCAGAGCATATTTTGAAAATTTATTAAAAGATTCAAAGTAATCATAATATGGACGCATTAGACCAAGAAATACTTTTTGTTGGAACGGCTGAAGCTGAACATGTAGAGATGTATCTAAAGGCAATTTGGCACATTAAAGAAAGAAAGGAGGCTGTGAAGATTAGTACGATTGCAAAAATGCTAAACGTCAGACAACCAAGTGTCGTCCAGATGTTAAAAAAACTCAATGAAAAAAAATTAGTCAATTACAACAAGGCTGGAGTAACGTTAACCGAAGAGGGAAAAGAAGTTGGAGGTAGTATGATGAGAAATAGTAGACTTTTAGAAGTTTTGATGGAAAGTGCTCTAAAAATCGAAGTTAATGAAGAAATGGTTTGTGGAATTGAACACCATATGAATAAGCAGTTTACTGATGCATTATGTACGATGTTAAACCATCCAAGAAAATGTCCTCATGGCAATGAAATTCCTAAAGGTGAATGCTGTACAAAACAAGAAGGTTAAGAAAGATGGCATGTTTTTGTGGATGTGAAACTTTTGAAAAAAATCCAGATGGTTTCAAGATTGGTTGTATGAAATGCGGTCATGGGCCTCAAAATCATGATGATGAATTCAGAAATTCTGCAAGAGCAAATGAACAACAAAGTCAGAAAAGAGAGGTTGACTTTGGTTAAATGATTTATTCTCCAATAATTTTTACTAGAACTTTTTTTGAGCGTCTTCCATCAAATTCGCCATAAAAAATTTGCTCCCATGGTCCAAAGTCAAGCTCACCATCAGTTATAGCGACAACAACTTCTCTTCCCATCACTTGTCGTTTAAGATGTGCATCAGCATTATCTTCTCCAGTTTTATTATGATCATATTGTTCAATTGGAGCATGTGGCGCTAAACCTTCCAACCATTTTTCATAATCTTTATGCAAACCACTTTCATTATCATTGATGAAAACACTTGCAGTGATATGCATTGCATTAACTAGGCAAAGACCTTCGTTAACTCTACTCCTCTTTACTAATTTTTCAATTTGAGGAGTAATGTTAACAAATGCTCGTCTTGTTTTTGTATTAAAAGTAAGATATTCTGTTAATGATTTCATGAAATGTGAAATTTTTTTCAGCCTTAAAAATTCTAAGGAGCAGGCTCAGAACTCAAGATCCATATCATCAATCAATGGGATACGTTCATCACTGCCTGCATGCAATGGTGTGGTAAAATCCTAATTGAGTCTTTCAAGAAGCTTGATAAATGGCAAACCCTACTTGAGTAGGAGATGGTTAAGATAGATACTCCAGCATCGTTAGAAAGTTTCAGAAGATTTACAATTGCGAGTACATGTAGCTCTTTTGCACCCAAAAGCTATATAGAAGATTTTGAAGTTTTTCCTGAACGAGAAGAAGATCTAGGTTCAATCTATGTTGAAGCAGCAGACAAAGTAACATTGAAAAAAATTCGAGAAATTACTTTTGTTAACGCACGAGATGTTTTAGGCATAATCTATAACTCAAAAAGTGGAAACACTTCTCTGAAATGGCGACAAATAAGACGAAATAATGGTAAAGTTACTGGCGAAGCCTCATCAAACTCTCTTGTAAACTTGGCTGAAGCAAGAGTAATTACCCTTGATTGGGTAGAAAATTACGTACGCAAAAAGACTAAAGATGATGATACTAAAGTTAATGAATTAACAAACTAATTCTTTTTCTTTTTTATTATTGTGAATAGTAGGTGTTTGTATGATTTCAAAAGTAATTGATAATAATTCTGTTTCAGTTATTCCAGAAGATTCAGATGATTTGTTAACATTACGTAGAATCATCAAAAAAGATGATAGAGTAGTTGGTGATACAACTCGAGTAATTAAACTAGATAAAGAATTTTCAAGACCGGATAAAGGAGAACGGATAAGGATTAGGATTAGTTTAGATGTTGAAAAACCATCATTAGATAATGTTTTAGATAGATTAAGAATAATCGGCATAATTGCTGAATCAACAAATGAATCCGTACCTCATGGTTCACATCATTCCTTTGTAGTAAAAATTGATGATGCAATAACAATATTCAAAAAAAAATGGACGCAAATAGAAAAAAAATTAATTCATTCTAAAAATCAGAAATTTGGTTTTTTACTAGTTGCAATAGATACTACAGATTGTGGTATTGGAAGATTAAAAGGAACACATTTACAAATAATGCCAAATATTTATTCTGGTTCTAGTGGGAAACGTTACAAAACTAGTTTCAATATTGAAAAATTTTTTGTTCAAGTACTTAATGCAATTTCTTCATCTATTAAAGAGAATGATGTTTTAATATTCTTTGGTCCAGGCGAAACAAAGAAAAAATTTGGAAATTTCTTTCAAAAATCACCTATTTCAAAAAATCACAAATTTGAATTGGTTGAAGGAATAGATTCTGGTGGTGAAGATGGAATTTACATATTCACAAAATCCAATATAATGAAGGAAATAATGTCCGAAAGTAAGCTGGCTACTGTTTCATCAATTATTGATGAGATTATGCTTAGGGCAAATAAGAAGAGTAGAAAATTCACCATGGGTTTTGAAGAGACACAAAAAGCAAATCAGTTTGGCGCAATCGAATCCTTGATTTTTTCTGACAAGGTTATCCAAACCCTAGATGAGGAAAAAGTCATAGAATTCTTGAATGACGTTGAAAGTAAAGGTTCCAAAGTTTTCAGTGTGGACTCCACAACTGATCTAGGTTTGAGAGTTTCAGGCTTGGGTGGAATTGTTTCCTTGTTGCGATTTCCTATTA
>DRGT01000064.1 GCA_011055585.1 Candidatus Nitrosopumilus sp.
AGTGGTAAAGGCAAACGCAATTAGAGATTTTTCCATTAACATTTGATACGAACTTTACAGGTCCAAATCAAATCAAAATATGATCTACAAAATCTAGTTTAATGAAATTTCAACAAAGTTCTTTAAACTTGATCAAAAATTAGATTCTACAGAAATAGATTTTTATTAATTCTTAGGGGGAGAGAAGCCTAATGGGACTAAATTATTACAAAATTAAAAAACACGTGCGCAAGGCAAGAAAATTAGTTATTAAAGGCACAACAGCTGCGGCTTCTGGACATCCAGGGGGTTCATTTTCTATGGCCGAAATAATGGGAGTTTTGTTTAACAATTATTTGCACTATGATCCAAAAAATCCACTTTGGGAAGAACGTGATAGATTAGTTTTATCAAAGGGACATGCATCACCAGGACTTTACTCAAACTTGGCTGTAGCTGGATATTTTGATGAATCAGAGGTTGAAACTCTAAGAAAGTTTGGAAGTAGACTACAAGGACATCCTGATTTGAAATGTCCTGGCGTAGAATTTTGTGGAGGTTCATTAGGAATAGGCTTGTCATTTTCTATCGGTGCTGCACTTGCTGCAAAAATTGATGGAAAAAACCATCACATCTTTACAATAATTGGAGATGGAGAATCAGATGAAGGTCAAGTTTGGGAAGCAGCAATGACTGCTGCAAAATACAAAGTTGATAATCTTACTGCAATTTTAGATAGAAATTTCATTCAACAAGATTCCTACACTGAAAAAATAATGCCACTTGATGAAGAGCTAGTGGGCGATGATCTTTCTGAAATGTGGAAAGATGCATCAAGATGGAAAATTGGTGACAAGTGGCGTGCATTTGGTTGGAATGTAATTGAGATTGATGGACATAGAATTGAACAAATCAACGATGCTGTATCAAAAGCAATCTCGACAAAAGGAGTTCCTACAATGATTATCGCAAGAACGATCAAAGGCAAAGCAGTTGAACACATGGAAGACAATCCAAAGTGGCATGGACTAGCACCAAAGCCTGAGATTGCACCAATAATTGATCTAGAACTTGATAGTCAGTTCATGATTGCACCATCAATAATTGCTGGTGATATGACAAACTTGGCAAATGAAGTAAAGCGATGCGTTAACGGAAGAGCAGATTACATACATCTTGATGTAATGGATGGTCAGTTTGTCCCAAACACAACATTTGATCATAACAAAATTCGCGAGCTAAAACCGTTAACAGTAATTCCTTTTGATACTCATTTGATGATTAACGAACCAGTAAAACACGTCAAAGATTACATGGAGGCTGGGAGTGACATCATTACAGTTCATACAGAAGTTTGTGATGAATCAAGCTTTGGTGAAATTCATGATTCATTAAAACAAAACGGAATTAGTGTTGGTCTTGCAATTAATCCAGATACTGATCTACCTGAATGGTCTTTGAAATTTTTACCAACACTTGAACAACTAATTGTAATGTCAGTTGTACCTGGCAAGTCTGGTCAAAAATACATTGAAGCAACACATGAAAAAATGACCAGAGTAATGAAGACTCTGAATGAGAACAAATTTCAAGGATATGTTGAGGCTGATGGAGGCGTGACACTAGAAAACATCGGCTCTTGTTTTACAGATGGTGCACGAATATTTGTTGGCGGAAGTGCAATAATTGGACAAAATGATGTTAGAGGAGTAATTAGAGAATTTAGAAAGGTTACTTTGAAAGCCAGAAGACAAGCACTTGTAAACAAAGCAAATGAGCTTGGAGGATCTGAACTTGTAAACAAATGGATTGACTTGCATCAAATTGGTGACAAAAAGGATCAATTGATCAAATTGGCAAAGGAGGCAGGATACATTTGACAACAGTTGAACCACAAATGACTGACATGAGAACAGAATATGGTAAAACTCTGATAGAAATTGGAAAAGAAAATCCAAATGTTGTTGTTTTAGGTGCAGATACAACCGATTCACTAAAAACTGCAGGATTTGGAAAAGAATTTCCAAATAGATTTTTCAATGTTGGGATTGCAGAAGCAAACCTTGTTTCAGTAGCTGCAGGACTTGCAATGAGTGGAAAGACCTCTTTTGCAAGCACATATGCTATTTTTCTTCCAGGAAGGGCTGTTGATCAAATTAGAAATGCAATCGCATATCCATCTCGCGGAGACAAAAAGGGACTAAATGTAAAACTTGTAGTATCTCATGGAGGATTATCTGTTGGTCCAGATGGCGGTTCTCATCAACAAATTGAAGACATTGCTATACTGCGTGCAATTCCAAATATGAAAGTTTTAATTCCGGCAGACACCATTGCTGTGAAAAAACTTACATGGATTATTTCACAACAGTATGGTCCATTTTACATGAGAATGGCACGCTCAAAGACACCTGTAATTCATCAAGATTCACAAGAATTTACAATTGGTAAAGGCATCACACTAGCTGATGGTTCTGATTGTACAATTGCTGCTTGTGGAATTACAGTAAAGATGGCACTTGAAGCTGCAGAATCACTAAAGCAAGAAGGAATTTCTTGCAGAGTAATTGATATGTTTTCAATAAAACCAATTGATGCAGAACTTTTGGAAAAGGCTGCAAGAGAAACAGGATCTATTGTAACATGTGAAGAACACAACATTTTGGGAGGAATGGGTTCTGCAGTTGCTGAAGTAGTTTCTGAACGCTATCCGGTTCCAATCAAGCGTATTGGCGCACAAGACATGTTTGGTGAATCGTGCAGAGACAAAGAAATTCCACTTTTGTTTGAAAAGCATGGAATATCATCTATTAATATAGCAAAGACGGTGAAAGAGGTAAGGAGTAAGACATTATGAAAATTTTCCTAGACACTGCTAATCTTGAATCTATCAAGATGTATAATGACATGGGATTGCTAGATGGCATCACAACAAATCCATCTTTGTTATCAAAAGAAGGTGGTGATCCTCACAAAACAATGGAAGAGATTGTTAGCATCATTAAAGGTGATGTAAGTCTTGAAGTTGTTGCAACAGAATATGATGGAATGATGGAAGAAGGTCGCAGACTTCGCAAGTATGGTGAAAATGTTGTTGTAAAATGTCCAATGACAGCAGATGGTCTTAAAGCATGCAAAGCTTTGACAGCTGAAGGAATTCCAGTTAATGTCACACTTGTTTTCTCACCAAACCAAGCACTTTTAGCAGCAAAAGCAGGTGCAAAGTATGTCAGTCCATTTATTGGAAGACTAGATGACGTTGGAAAAGATGGAATGCTTTTGATTAAAGAGATTAAACAAATTTTTTCAAATTATAATTTTGGAACTCAAATACTAGTTGCAAGTATTAGACATCCAATGCATGTAGTGGATGCTGCAAAGATTGGAGCAGACGTTGTGACTTTACCAGCAGCTGTTTTAGAAAAAATGTTAAAGCATCAACTAACTGACATTGGTTTGAAAAATTTCTTAGCAGACTGGGAAAAGCTTAAAGCCGAAGATCCAAACATTAGAATTTAGATTATACGCCAAGACTTTCAGCTTTTGTAAGCTCTACAAAGACCTTATCACCAACTGCAAGATTCATCTGTTTGTATTCATGCATATCAAGTTTGATTGAAGTAACTCCACCTTGCATACCTCCCATCCCTCCTAACATTTTGTTGAGATCTTTCATCATGTCATTCATGTTTGTAAATCCCATTACTTTTGGACCAAGTGGTGATTGAGGACTAGGGAGACCTTCCTTTAGCTCCTTTGCAGATGATAATGAAATAATCACGTAAGGTGCTCCATCTGGTGCTGCATTAATACTTCGAACCACGAACTCTTTCTTCATACACTAAATTCACAGAATATACTTATATTTCATTTTTAAGATGAATTAGAACGAAAAGACCCTCAATTTCGTATATGTTCTGAAGGTTATGTCATTATACTGGGCCTTTTTTAGTGAAATTTTCAAACTTGTATTATGAAAAGCGATGAGACTAGATCACACAGACTCAATTATCTTCTGAGGTTTTATCTAAGCAATCCAAGGGACCTTGACCTATTTCATAGAGCAAAACAGATGGGCGTTTCAGATTCTACCGCCAAAGACTATATGAGAACTGTAATAATTCTGGCACAAAAGATTCAATCCCGTTAAACTATTTACCACCTAAAAATTACTTTATCTGATGGATATTTCGATAGAAGAATGGAAAAAACTTGTAATTCACGAAATTATAGAATACAAGTTTGATGATTGGGTAAAACAGATTGCTTTTTCAAGTAAAACCTCAGGTGGTGGAATTCCAACAATGCAGTGGGCAGATGGTGTTGCCTTTTCACCTGCGAATTTTCCGACAACTAATATCGTAATGGAAGAACAGCTCAAAGGGGTTCTTCATTGGTCATCAGTATCTTTTGCTATAAAGAAAAAATTTGAGAATCAGATTGTACGAGAAAACGCTACTCTAAACCTTGTTGATGTAAGCACGAATGAGATTTTCCGTAAATTAGCAGCAGAGCTTAAAAAGCAATCCAAGTATTCTAGCTAAGATGCCTGACGAAATACTTGACAATGTAAAGGAGCTACTCAATAAAGAGATTGGAGATAAGAAAGTACTCGAGCAAATTAAACGAGCAGCTGAAAACAATGAAGCAATTTCAAATTATGAGAGAAATTACGTTAGAAAACTAATTGATGATCTTAGAAAACCACCAGAGCCTGAAATAGAAATTACACTAGAACAACCTACAGAAATTTCACAACCACAAGAACAAGTAGCTACTGTAGTACCACAACTTCAAACTTCTACTATTCTAACACATAAACCTCGAGACAAAACAAACATCAAAGTACTAATTGGTGGTGCCGCAATTGCAGTAGCAATTATTGCTGCAGTAGTGCTTGGAACAAATGGAATTGATGTTGGACCTAGTGGTTCTACCACAATGAGTTCTGGATTGTTGGATTTAGATCAATCATCTTATGATGGAGGTGATATAATTTCAATTTCAGGAAAATCTAAAACATCACTTGGTAATACAATTAGTTTGTCAATTGAAAATGCAGGTGGCGAATTAATTTGGGCTGAAAATATCAAGATTAAAGATAGTGGTGAATATTCTACTTTAGCTATTGCAGGTGGTCCTGGATGGGAAAACAGTGGAACATATACATTAAAAATGGAACATAGTAGCGAAGAGGAACAAATTACATTTAGTTTTAAAAATTAAATAAAAAATTAGATTATATGGAAGATTTTGATTTTGTAGCTATATCGTAAATATCTTCTATAGTTGAAACAAAGATTTTTCCATCTCCTGCTTTACCAGTGTGTGCAGCATTCATTATTGCATTAACAACTTGTTGGACTTTAGATTCATCAACAATTATGATAATGAGATCCGTTCTGTTATATTCTGCAATATATCTTACAGAAGCTCTTGCAGCAGTTACCAATGGTCTTTTACCAGAACCTCTACCTCTAGTTTCAGCAATTGTAAGTCCAGGAGCCCCCGTATCCATAATTGCAGTAACTACAGCATGTCGTTTTATACTAGGAATCATCGCATCAATTCTCTTCATATTGTTCTCTGGGAGTCATTTTTAGTGGAATTAAAAGATTCTTCTGACTAAGAATAGTTGTTAGTCTAACAAGTTTGCTCAGTTTACAAACAATTTGATACACCGAACGTGAAAAAACCAAATTTTGATCAAATGCCGTGAAGATACTGAGATATCTTGGATGTATGATGATTGGCCATAATAAGGTCCTCGAACACCGGATAGAAGATGGCTATGATGTTTACTTTACCATTTGTACTCAGTGCAATAAAAAATGGAAAATGAAAGAACTTTCAGAAAAACCACAAGCAATAATCAAAACCCACACAATCAAGATACTAGCTCATGGAAAAATAATTCCAACTTCAATTGAACCAGAGATAGCTATTCCAAAAAAGACTCACAAAAACAATTAGTGAATATTTATCTAATATAATCAAAAATTTAGTTTTTAAATTGTTTTTCTAAAAATTCAAAAAACAATTCACCATCAAACTCTGCATAATCATCTATGATTTCAGTCTCCATATCGGTTAGAAAATGATTGTAGACAGTTTCTCGTTCATGCTTTAATGGTGTAGAGCAAAAACACATCTCAGACCATTGAATGGTGTTTGGTTCTGTTATTTTTGCACGTTTCACAGAATTTACAATTTCTTGTCCATCTGGCTTTTGATTCTGAATTGTACCATCAGTTAGTTTTCTATAAAATTCTCCCATTTTCTCTTCAATGAATCTAGCCTTTACTGAATAAATCATTATATTTACTAGTCGTATATCATTAGTTTCTTCTCTTCAAGAAGTGCATGCAAATTATGAACAGAACGATATACATCTGCTTCTTTTTTTGCACCTGTACAAACAAGTTTTCCAGATGCAAATATCAGAATCACAGTTTTAGGATCAACCATTCTATGTATTAGACCAGGAAATTGTTCAGGCTCGTACATACTTCTTGGTAATGTTCTTGCAGCTTGCTCCAAGTGAATTTTTCCACCCAAGTTTATGGCAGCAACAATATTTTGAACAACAATTACTGCATCTTTTTTTATTTTGATACCTCCTTTACGAAGTTTCTGTACTACAGTTCTGACAGCTTTTATTGCCATTTCTTCAGATTTTGCTCCAGTACAAACCATTTTTCCAGTTCTAAAAATCAAAGTTGCCGTTTTAGGTGTTTTTAATCGAAATACTAATCCAGGAAATTGCTCAGGATGATATTCAGTATCTGGAAACTTTTCTGTTACTTCAATAAGATCAATTTTTTGGTCAACAGATGCTGAAGCTACAACATTTTCAATACTAACAATTGGCTTTGTTTGAGGCATTTTTACTCTCCTTTTAAAGCCCTTTATATATAGATAGTAAGTCTTTATCCAAATTTAGAATTTTTAATGATGCCCTACCAACCGGTACCGCTGCTCTTCATCAATAATATCCATTGTCAATTCTTTTGTTTTGATGTCTGTTTTCGGAAGTTTAACATCAAAAAATCCTAACTTCCCTTTGTAAGGAATTGGAATTCTAAATGATTTTGGATTTTTTAGCACAAAACCATACTTAGTATTAAAAAAATCTGTTGATGCAAGATGTTTTTTGTAATCAGCTTTAATTTCTGATTTTGAATTGTATTTTTTTACATCAATGATCTCTACTTTCCCAATGATAGCTCCTGTCACAAGTTTTTTTAAAATTTTTAATCTTTTACAATCATTTGTTCTAACCTTTAATGGCGAATGAACTAAAAACTCTCCGCGGAAATTAGTATTCCATTTTCTGAGCTCAATTGTTTTTTTTCCAGACACAATTAAATCTGCAAAAGGTTGTGAAACAGAAAGGCACTTCATTTTTCAGTTGTTATTAATTGTTCAACATTAATCACTGCTTTCATCACTCCAATAAAATTACCTTTATCATCAACGATCTTTAATGCTATATCAGAGGCATAAACTCCAGCACTTTCATCAAAAACCCCCTCTTCAAGATAGATTCCATTTTGCCGTGCTTCAATCCACCATACTTCATCATTTTGAATATAATCAGATGTTTTTCCAGTCATGGCAACATTGACACCATATGAATTGGTTACAAAAATTTCAGCATAAGTAAATAAAGAATCACTTTTCTGATCTTGTTCAACAATAGCTTGTAGAATTTTTGCAGCATCATTTTTCATTAAATCATACATTAATGGAATAATTTGATTTTTTTCTGTTGAAACCCATTCTAATTCTCTATTTTCTATAAGAGAATTAAAATTTGGATTTTCTGAAAATTCTTTATTTGATTCTTTTATTGTTTGTTGAATTTGAGCGTTATTTCGAAGGGCTTGAGATTGTTGAATTTTTTCATTTAATTCTGATTGAAAAATCTGCAGATTTTCTATAATTCTGTCATCAGATGATGGCAATATAATTATCTCATTTTCTACAAAATATTGAATGATATTGATAAATTCCAGGTCACTGATTTGGCCTTGGACCCAAAATGTTACTGCTGTTTTAATCCAATCAGGAATAACTGATTCTTCTTGTGCAGAAGCTGAAATTGCAAATCCTATCATTACAGCAAAAACAATTGAAGATATTACTGCCAACTTGCCCCTTTTCAAACTAGATGAAAATAATTTTCTGCAATAAATAAACTGATCAGAAATTCTTATTCGGTAGCTACTTTGATAAATTCAGAAGGTTGTTTGCTTTTTGCTTGAGGCAGTTCTGATATCCCACCTTTCAAACTTTCAGTTACAATGCCTTTGCCTGCAAGTACTTTAACAGCCATCAACGAAGTATTTCCAGCCATGCAAACCAGCAACGACTTACCTTTAGACCCTTGCAGAGCTTTACTTAGCTCTTCTGGAATTTGTTGTGTTGCTAATAGTTGGTTAACGGTTCTTGCCTTTGGCACAGAGATCTTACTTTTATCAACGCCAAGAGATTTTGCAATTAGCTCTATTCCTTCTTCGCGTGGAGTATACTGGGCATGAATCCAGATTACTCTATCATAGTCGCCTACATTTGATGCAGCTTCCTGCAGGGAGACCTGAGTACGTTTCTGCTTCTTTCCAATCTCTTCGAAATTCTTTTTGTACTTTTGTATTCCATCAGCAACTATTACGACAAACTTTCCACCGCTGCCAAAGTTTGCCATCTGTATCACAGCATATAGTGCAAGAGCACTACTTTCTCCTATGTCGTGACCTTTGTCTACAAAAAACTTTAGAAGAAGTTCTGCCTGCTCAAAATCTACTTCATGTTCTCCAGCATATTTCTCAGGTTCATATAACGTCAAGCCAGCTGCCTTGTCTTTTGTCCTAATTCCTCCAACATCTTGATTAGCAGGTGGAAATACTACATGCAACGATTTTTTTCCATATTTTTCAGACAAGTATCTGCTCAAGCCACCAGACGTACCGCCCGTACCAAAGGTACAGACAATTTCAAAGTCTGCCAGTGAATTTCCTTTTTCATGTAATTGTTGATCTATCTCTACTGCGGTAATAGTTCTATGTACATCAATGTTCAGTTGGTTGTCATACTGTTCTGGGCAGAAACAACCGTAGATCTTTGCAAGAAACTTTGCCAAGTTTATGATGTCTTGGGCAGCTAAAAGTGATTCTACCTCAGAGCTTTCTTTATCAAAAATAGCAGGATCAAAACCAAGCTCAGATAATTGTGAGCGAACATTAACGGCGGTTGCTTTTGCAGCCAAAAGATTTGGATTGTCTTTCATTCCTGGAGCAGGGCAGATGTCCATATCAAGATCCATGATGCGAATATTCTCGTTTCTTAACTCCTCAAAGACTCCCTCCTGTAGCTGTCTTGAGACAAGCGCAACTACACTTAGTCCAAGTTTAGATAACAACCCAAGGGCTATCCCAAAGTTGCCTGAGGTGGCCTCGATTATTGTCTGTCCACTTGTAAGCTTCCCTGTAAGAATGGCGTCATGGATTATGTGGACTGCAGGCCTGACTTTAATTGAGCCTGTTAGTAAATTAGAATCAAACTTGCCGAAAACTTTTAGATCTGCATCGGCAAGATTCAGGTTGTACACGTTTTTTGCACATTCTTTCAAATCTTCAGTAACATCAATCAGCGGTGTTGCGTTGACAACCTTTGCTTCGCCCTGTTTCTCTTCCAGATGAGGAACCTTACTCCATATCTCTTGTTCAAAGTGTTCAAGTAGAATGCTGTCCATATTGCTATCTGATTTTTACTTAATTTAGAACTTTGCTATATGGTTGCAAAAATTGTTTAGATTAACCATCTCCCAAAACATTTAGAACTTTTTTTGGAATATCATTTAACCTACTAACCGCAAGAGTTCTTTCATATCCTAAATGTCTTAGATTATTAGCTATCATTGTTGCCCGCATAGTATTTGGCCCTAACCCAATTGCAACCATCTTTATCCCAATTGATTTTAATGACTTTAGCATAGAGCGCACCGCTGTAGGATCTGAAGGTTCACCATCGGTTAGTGTTAGAAAAATGTCAGGTCTTTTTGATTGCATAATTGGATACATCTTGTCATACACTTCAGCCAATGGAGTGCCTCCATTTGCAACAATTTGTGCCAGTCTCTTAGCACAAACATTATTCCATTTCATATCGGCAGATTTTACTAGCCAACAAATAACTGAGCGTGCTTGGGTATTAAACGCATAAACTGCAAATTTTATTTTTAGATAAGAAAGAACTTCACACAGTGCTAGAGTTGCTTTTTTGTATTCCAGTTGATCAGAAGCAATACTAGATGAATGATCTAACAGAATTACAATTTTTGTTTTAATTGTCTTTTTTACATCAGTAAAAAATGGTTCATGACCCTCAATGTATGATTCTTCATCAAACTCTTCTCCAGAACGAAGATGATGTTCTTTCCAGCCAGATTTCCAATCTTTGAATTTTGTTTTTAGGCTGTTAATAAGATCTAAATCATAAATTGTGGTTTCATCCACGCTTGTTGATTTTGGAATCTGCACTCCAATCGTTTCAACACCTAGACCCCTGTTTTCATTTTTCTTGTTTTCATCAAGCAAAACTTTGTATTCATCAAACACATTCTCGCCTTTGGCAGCTGCCTTTGGATCAACTTTACCAAAATCTCCTTCACGATGTTTTGAAACTTTGATAAGGGATTTTAGAAGTTCTTCTTCGGTAATTGCCATACCTGGTTTCATTTTTGGAATAGCTATTGGAATTGTCATTAAAGAATCAATATCTAAAATTTTGATTATTTCTGGAATTTGTTTTTCCATCCATTCTGTTTCATAGTTGTTGTCAATTGTTTTTTGAAGAATTTTTTTTGCATATTTAGCTGCTTTGTATACCTTATCATAATGGCTTGCTTGGACTTCACCTTTTAATGCTCCAAACAAAAAATATTGGAAGAATGCTTCAACAATTCTTGGTTTTCCATAAATAGAGTTTAGTAATGGTCGATAATTCCATTGAAAACCATAATTGAAAATAATTTCTTCATCCATCCCCCTCCATGTCTTTCTACCAAGTAATTCTATTCTTCTTGTCTCAATCGTGTTTAGAATAAACCCATAGGCATGATCGCTACTGAGAATCTTTTTACAAAATCTTAGTCTCATTGATTCACACCATAAAGTTGCACGAAATTGTCTATATCTTTGAAAATCATTACCAACGTATTTTTCTATGGGAGATAAGATTACTCGTTTTTCTTTGAGTCTAGTTTTTATATCAGCTTTATCAGAAAATTCTACTGTAACATTTTCTTTTCCAGACCAACGTCTAACAAGAAATGTAGCAATTTCAATTAATGTGTCATGGCGAAAATTAAGTGCTTGCATCTAGTTACCAAACATTGAGGTAATGATGTCACTTACTTTTTGATATTCAACATTTCCCCATTGCGCATATACATTTCCAAAAACAATGTTTGCAGCTTCTTTTGTTGAAATTCCAGAATCAAGCATTTTACCATATGAAATAGTTTCTCTTAGACTTGGAGAATAATATAACTCTTCAACTGCTGCAGCTTGACGCAAATTATTTGCAAGTTTTATTCCCTGAATGAGATCTTCTTCATTATTTCCTGAAACATATTTTTTCACAATTTGTAATTCAATTTCTTCTGGTGGATATTCTAGTCTAATTCTTACAGGAAATCTACTAAGAATCTGTGGTGGCAGTTCTTTTGTTCCAACATGTGTTAGTGGATTAATTGTTGCAACAACAAACCAATCTTTATTTGCGTTTATCACTTCACCAGCAGATTCCTTTAGTACAATTTGACGTCTGTCATCTAATGCCTCATCTAATCTCAAAAGAACATCTGGTTCAGAAGAATTTATCTCATCAAGATAAAGCATGCTTCCTTCTTTCATGGATTTTATCAAAATTCCCTCATCAAAACCAACCGAGCCATCAGTTAGAGTTTTGGTTCCAACAAGATGGCTTTCTCTAGTTCTTAGACTAAAGTTAATACTTACAAGTTTTTTTGATTTTCTTTTAGCAAAATCTCTCACCAAAGTAGTTTTTCCTGTACCTTTGGGACCAATAATGAGAACAAACAAGTCAGCATCATGTGCTTTGTTTAGAATATCTATTGAGTTATTCCAGTCTAGATAACTAGTTTCTTGTAACAATGTTCATTGGAATTGGAACTTTTTTACAAATAAGTCTTAGTTCTGGAAGGACATTAGTTTGATTTTAGATTCATCTAACACCCGATGTAATTTCTTACTCCAGTCGTAAAATCCATCAGGAGTTTCAGGATAATTGTAATAATGCTCGGTAAGCCACTTGTTTTGTTGAGTCGTATATTTGAGTCCACTTGCAAGTGTTTTGTTAAGTGCACCGCGAATAATCAATCCTAATTTTCCAAGTCCACCAAAATCAGGATGTTCTCCCTTTGAAATTGCTTCAACGTCAAGATTTCCCAAAAAGTGTTTCATTCCATAACTAATTTGTTCATTTGTAAGAGTTTGAATTAAACTTCTAAATAATTCAAGACCAGCAGTTTTGTATCCATATTCATTGATGAATTCTTTGTTGTATTTCCATAACCCTTTCTCAGTTACATCTCCAGATTGTATTGCATCAACTGCACATTTTCCAATAATTGTTCCTGCAACTAATGCAGGTCCAATTCCTCCTGCATCAAGTGGTTTTGGCATCCAAGCAGAATCTCCAACTATCACATACCCGTTTGCAACCATACAATCATTTTGTCTTCTAACCGAAACTTGGAAATTGCCTGTTACATTGTTTTTGTCTTCAGGATCAGTTGAAAGTTTTGGATTTTTTATTGCTCTATTTCTTTCAACGTATTCATTAATTAGAGTGGAAACATTGTCGTTTTTTCCTAATCTTTTGTTTCTTTTTTCTAAAAGTGTTTTTTCTATACCTAATCCAATGTTAACTTTGTTTTCACCTTTAGGGAAAACCCATGCATAGCCACCTGGTGCTATATCTTGATCCAAATGAATAATACAATAATCAGGATCAAATTCAGACAAATCTTCTTCTCCTTTATCAAAATACATGATGTGTCTTCCAGTCGATTCAATATCGCGGCGATCAATTTTCTTTTCAACCTTATCTGAGTTTTGTAGTTGGTTTCTTAACATTGAAGTAACACCAGTTGCGTCTATTACAAGTTTAGCAGTTTTTTTGTATGGTTGTTTATTTTTGTTATCTACTCCTTGGACTCCAATCACTTGACCGTTATCATAAAGCAGACCCGTTAGATTAATTTCAAAATCAAAATTAATTCCCATTTTTCTAGCTCTCTCATTCTGGCGCTCAGGAAGTTTTTGCCTATTGAGCATGTAACCTTCTCCATCAAAAGGAATCGAAGTTTCTCTATCTGGGGAAAATGCCATGACTCCTTTTACTTTGTGTTCAATTTCTGGTTCAGTCCATGGAACTTTGATACGTTCTGTCATGTAATCAACAGTCTCTTTGCTGACTGCATCACCACAAATCCATCCACTGATACTTTTTTGACCTGGTAAATGACTAGGACTTCGGTCAATCACTAGAACCTTTAATCCTTGATTAGAATAATGTGCAACCGATTGAGCTGCTACAGAACCTGTCAGTCCTCCACCAGCTACAATTACATCGAAATCCGTCACAATCCCCACCCCGTTAATCAATATTTAAAATAATCTTGTTTTTCGGATCAAAAAATTTTGGGTCGGATCGTCGCGGCGTCTTCAAGGCAATAGCTCAGACTGGAGCGGCTATTATCTCCTCATTCCCAACATAGTTACAACTAATTCTTATTTATTCTAGTTGTTCACTTTCAAAAGTTCAGAATAAATTTTAGTCGTATCTTTTTTGTTATAAATCGGAGTGAATATTTTCACTTTAACTGGATCCTTGTCTCGTAAATCAAGTTGTCCAACAACTAACTTTTGTTTATCTAACCTCAAATGAAAGGCAGAATTGTGAATTCTTTCTTCCAAACTTTCTAGCAATTCTTGTTGTTGGTATTTTGGTAAATCAGAAACTAATTTTTCGACAAAACTTTTTGCGTCTTTTTTTGTCAGTTTTGCTTGTAACGTAGTTATTGGATTATCAAAGTGACCCTTTAGATTTTGAATGTTAAATTTTTTTTGTTTAATTTGAAATAGTTCTTCAAAGGCGTCAAAAAATTTTGTAATGTCTTCTGTTGCATGAACTATCACATCAATGGTTACTTCGATTTTAGGGTTCATTAGTAATTAGTAAAATCAGTAACTTCTTAGGCTTGAAGAAGTTCAATTTCTTTCTCTGCAGTTCTTACTAGCTTAACTTTTTCAAGTCCCAAATGTCTAATTCTAATCAATTTTTTAGCAGCAGCCATAATATCCGAATTTATTTTTCCATAGCATGTAGCCTGTACAAATTGGTCAATAGTCATTTGAGGAACTGTCTTTTCAATGACATCTTTTGCAATCAATCTGAGAGCGTTTTTTCTTGAGGTGTTTAGCTGTCTATGGGTTAGTGCTACTACCTTTATTCTGAAAATGTAATCGTCCTTTGTTTTTGCATCAATGATAAAATTAATTTTGGATGATCCTCTTCTAACAAGACTTCGCAAAAATTCCTTTGCATATTCATATTTTTTGAAAATTGTTTGTGCTTTATCACCTTGAATTTTACTTATTTGGAAGAATATTTTGTATTGATGTTGAGATGTATCTCCTTTTAGAATATCAAATAGTGTCAAATCAATAACTCTGCCAATTGCATTTTTCTCATCAGTTATTGGAACATATGCTACTGGAACGTTGTTAAATGAATCTGGAGCAATAACTGTAATCCATTTCTTCTCTCTCCACTTGTCCTTTACTCTAGTTTTTCTCCGTGCCAATTAGTAACGACCTTTGAATCCAAAATATAAGGGTATGTGACTAGATTAAGGATTTTCCAATATAGTTTTGCAAAGCTTTTGGAACATTAATGTGTCCATCTTTAGTTTGG
>DRGT01000065.1 GCA_011055585.1 Candidatus Nitrosopumilus sp.
CATCAATTTTCTTGAAGGTAAGTCCCACTTCCAAAGACAAAACCATCATGTTTTATAACCCATGCTTCTTTTGGAAGAATTTCTTGGTTTACTGGGTTTTTGAATTTGTAAGATATCCATGCGCCGCTTTCTGTCGCTCCATTAACGATTAACTCTCCAACGTTAATTCCATCAGCATCGATTAGGTCATAGCTATTTTTTCCAATTAGAGACTTATCCACATGTGTCATCATTAGCGCATCATCTACTCTTACCACGTAAACATAAAGCTCGCCATCATTGAATTTTGGACTTGTATCGAACTGTTCAAAAGATTTTGTTCCTATTTCATCATATAGATTTATTGCCTTTGAGACCATCTTTTGTACCTTCTCTAGATTGTCTATCCGCGCCAACTTTTTCAAAGTACTTTAGGTGAATTTTTATCTGTTTCGAAATTATTTTTTGGGAAGGGAAGGGTGGGGATTGCCTTTTTACTGACAGTCGATAAAAAGAGTATCCCTCCGCTTTACGCCTACAAAATAACTATGATTCACGTTATGACGAAGAGTTTGTTTGTTGGAGAAAAAAGAAAACCATCAATAAAAAAAATAAAATGGTGGATTTTATCTAAGGACAAACAAATCCGCCAGTTTTTGCGTCCTGACTAATCAATTTATCCTGGGATCTTGCTGTATCGAAGTCGATACATAATGCACCGCCGATTCCTTTATAGAATTCCCAGACGTAGTATTCTCCTACATCTTTGCCATTGTCCTTTTTATGACATACTAGTGATTTGTCTACGATGTCGCCGACTTCTTTGTTTGCAGGAATACCATTGAATTCGATGGTACTAGTGTCTTTTTTTAGATCATGGACAATACTTGTATTATCTGTATCAGTCGAAAATATTGTGTCATACGCAAATCCATAGGGACAATGACTAGTATTTCTTAGTGATACCAAGTGTGTGTGTGCTTGAAAATCAATTACATTGTCATGGTTCTTAAGCCCTTCACTGACTGTTTCATGTTGTCCCGTTATCCAGATATGACTACCATTGAATACACCATAAACTGCACCTATACCATTTAGCTGAGCAGATTCCGCAGAATAATCTAAAGTATTTCCTTTTGCTACTGCTATAATGTTCCAAGTGTTTGTTGCTCCATCATCAATTAGTGTTGCCTTATCTATTGTACCTGCTTTAGTAATTGTTGGAGTTGCAGGTAATGAAACCTCAGCCACTATAGACATCATTGTAATACTAATTGTAAGGACTGATGCAATAAGAATGCCGAAGACTAATTTTTTATTCATTGATACTGAATTAAACTAGCATTATTTAAGAATATAATATTATATGACATTCATAATAATTCTCAATTAACATTAAGTGGGCTAAATCAACAAAAAATTTCAGAATCAATGAAATTATCTTTTACTAATTTTTCCCATGCCCAACAGATTACTACATAGAAAAGTTACTTAAGGATGATCAAATGTTAATCAGTTCATACTTTCTGGATAATCATAGTAAGATTATACAATTGATGGCTTGGAACTACTTTAGCAAAGCCCTATGGTGGATTAATAATTTCGTTAATGAAGCTATTAGAAAAACTACTAATTTAGGATTTTTTCTTTAATACAACGAACCACGCTTTTGGATTAGAATCAAAATTAATTGCTTCAAAAACTGTTGCCTTAATTTCTTCTATATCAAAATCATTCCTAAATGTATCTATTATTTCCTGTTTTGATAATCTATTTGGCCCATTTCCATCAGGAAATTCTTCTTGCTCTATACTCATACATTTGAGAAAATAAATTCCATTATTATCTAAAATTCGTTTAATTTGTTCTACAAACTTTGGTCTTTGAGAATCATCAAATAAATGAAAAATTCCTCTATCAAAAATAAAGTCAAAGGTATTAGCAGGAAGATTAGAATTCAAAATATTATCTGTAATAAAATTAATCTCCTTTGATAGTTTTTTTGTATTCTCTATTGCAGTTTCGGAAATATCAGAGCCTGTGACATCAAATCCATGTTTGGCTAAAGCTCGTGCTTGTGTTCCATCACCCGTTCCAAGATCCAGGAATCTACCTTTTTTGAGATTTCTTGTTTTAATTTCATTTTCTAAGTCAGAATCTAATTTTTTTGTGAACCAAGGAAGATCTTTGACTTTAGTTTCTTTGTAGAATTTATCCCAATCTTCATCTACTTTTTTCGATTTCATGGATTCATCAGAATTTTTTCATTCAATAAAGGTTCTGGCAGGATCAAAGGGTTTGTTTTATTTTTGGAACTATTAAAACCAAGACCACATATAGAATTATCATGAGTCAAAATGGAACCATAACGCCAGAAATAGAAAAGCTACTAAAAGGAAAGAATTTTGCTTCTATTGCAACTCTCATGAAAGATGGTTCTCCACAAGTCTCTATAACATGGATAGACTATGATGGAACCGACATTCTGATTAACACAGCAGAAGGCAGGCTAAAAACAAATAATGCTTTACGTGATCCACGAGTTGCCATCGTAGTTTCTGAGGAAGGCAACCCGTATAATTCAGTCAACA
>DRGT01000066.1 GCA_011055585.1 Candidatus Nitrosopumilus sp.
GTGATTTTGTTTTGTTTTTTTGAGAAATCGTTTCTAAAACCCTGGTTCTTCCATTAAGTGTGGCTGAGAGAATCATTTCTGTTCTTTCTCTGAATTCTTCTTCCCCATCAAGGACAAATTTTTCCTCATCAAGCAGATTTGCAAAATCTAATCTTTCTAAATTTTTTACCTTGGAAAGTCGAATATTTAGCAAAAGAGTGATAAGGTTTGTTGTGATGTTTACTAGCTCATCTTTAATTTTAGCTTCAATGTTATCGTATTCTTCTCTCTTTAGCTTGCCGATAAAATCTGAAACCAAAGTGTAGAGGCTTGTATCAATTTCCTGAATGGATTCATTTTCAGTTTCTCGTAAAACTATTAGATACAATGAGTTGATGTCCATTTCTTTTGATCCCGACATTTCTTACCTAATCCTTAAATGATGGATGTATTTGTTTTAGCTTTAGGTATAAAATTGCCGTATAAAGTTAGTCATGGAAAACCAATCCAAATAACATATTCTCAGGACGAGGTTTTCTCAAAAATTCAGCATGAAGGAATCAGATTCATTGATTTACAATTCACAGGCTTAACTGGTAGATTCCATCACACGACTATTTCTACAGATACATTTACTCCAGAACAAATGAGAGATGGCTTGCCAAAACTTGATGGTTCTTCAATTGTTGGTTTTACAAGTATTGATGATTCTGATCTTGTTCTAAAACCAGATCCAAATACCTATGCAATAATTCCATGGTTAGAGGAAAGTAAAACTGCAAGATTATTGTGTGATGTTTATTTGGGAATGGATCGTGGTAGATTAGAAAGAGACCCTAGAGCAATTGCACAAAAAGCAGAAAAGTATCTAAAAGATCAAGGATTTGATGATTCTTTTTGGGGTCCTGAGGTTGAATTTTTTGTGTTTGATAAAATTCATTGGGATGTTTTAACTCCATACAAAGGACAATCATATTCTATTGAATCAGAAGAAGCGCCTTGGAGTCAAGAAGGAACTGGCTATCCAATGGGTCTTCAAGAGGGCTACTATCCTAGCACGCCATCCGATACTCTAACTCCATTTAGAAATGAATGTGTAGATGTTTTGAATTCAAATTTTGGGGTATTGTGTGATAACCATCATCACGAGGTTGCGACTGCTGGTCAATGTGAAATAGACATTAGATTTGATAGTCTTACAAATTCGGCTGATTCTACTCAATCATACAAATTTGTGATTCGAAACATTGCAAAAAAGTATCATAAAGTTGCTACACTAATGCCAAAACCAATCTCTATGGATTCGGGTTCTGGAATGCATACAAACGTAAGTTTGTGGAAAGGAAAGAAGAATGTATTCTATGATGAGAATGATTCTACGGAGCTTAGTCAGGTTGGTAGATACTATTGTGGCGGTATACTTAATCATGCAAAGGCATTATCTGCAATAACAAATCCAACAACAAACTCTTACCATAGACTTGTACCAGGTTATGAAGCTCCAGTGTACATTGCATGGAGTGGAAGTAACAGATCTGCAATTGTTAGAGTACCATTACACTTCAAGGGACCAGATTATGCATATCTAAAACGTTTAGAGTTTAGAGCCCCTGATCCTTCTTCAAATCCATATTTGGTTTTTTCTGTCGTTCAAGCAGCTGGTCTTGATGGAATTAAAAAGAAAATGGATCCTGGTGACGAAGTACGTGAAGACATTTACAAGATGAGTAAATCTGAACGAGCGCAAAGAGGAATTGGGGTTTTACCAGCTAGTTTAGGTGACGCACTTGATGAGCTTCAAAGTGATAGAAAATTCCTCAATCCAATATTTGCAAGTGATACAGTTGATAGAATCATAGAGTTAGAGAGAAAAGATCAGAGAGAGATTTCTATTAGGCCTCATCCTCACGAATTTTATCTATATTTTGACGTCTAACTAGAATCTTCCAGTCATCTGAAATATGAAATAAAGAGAAATGGCTATTAGCCCAAATCCTCCGCCGAAAAAAATTCCTCTTTTACTTTCAGAGGTTGCAGCTTTGTATACTAAAACTCCTCCAGCAAGACCAATGAACAAAACTAGTGTTCCAGTAATTACATTATCAAAACTTGTGTCAGTGATAATTGGATGGAAAAAACCTGCAAGTAATGCAAAAAACACAATTAGGTAGATGTACTTTACACCAGTGATTACTTTTGTGTTGAGTTTACTCATTAAATCACGTAAAAATGGTAATCAAATAAACTTTTGAAGAATTTCTAAACTGCATGAAAATTTACATCATGCCGCCCATATCTGGCATGCCACCGCCCATTCCGGGCATTCCTCCTCCTCCCATACCACCCATTCCAGGTGGCATTCCACCTTCTCCACCACTTGGTGGAGCAGAAGATTTTGCGGTTGCAATAACATCATCTATTCTAAGAATCATGCAAGCAGCTTCTGATGCAGCAGAAACAATTTGGTATTTTACTGTTAATGGTTCAATGATGTCACTTGATTTCATGTTTGCAATTCTAGTTTTCATTACGTCAATACCTGTCCATTTTTCACCTTTAAGTTGTCTTGAACGCAAAGAAGCTAATGTATCAATTGGATCCATCCCAGCGTTTTCTGCTAATGCTAATGGGATTGATTCTAAAGCATCAGCAAATTTTTCGGCTGCTAGTTGTTCACGGCCTTCAAGTGATTTTGACCAACTTCTTACTTTGGCTGCAGCATAAGTTTCAGGTGCACCTCCACCAGCAACGATTAATGGAGTCTCCATCACGTCTTTTACGACCATAATAGCGTCATGAACAGATCTTTCAACTTCATCAACCACTCTTTGAGAACCGCCTCTTAGCAGTAGAGTTACGGATTTTGGATGTTTACAACCTTCAATGAATACCCATCTATCTTCTTCAATTTTTCTTTCTTCAACAAGTGCTGCAGAACCCAAATCTTTTTCAAATAAATCATCAAGGTTTGTTACAATTCTAGCAC
>DRGT01000067.1 GCA_011055585.1 Candidatus Nitrosopumilus sp.
GTTGGCTATACTGGAGGGCATTTAGAAAATCCAACTTATGAGGATGTTTGTACCGATAAAACTGGACATGCAGAAGCGGTCCAGGTTGAATATGATCCTAATCAAGTTTCATATGATGATTTACTAAAAATTTTCTGGGAAAACCATGATCCTACAACTCCTGATAGACAAGGTCCAGATATTGGAACACAATATAGATCTGCAATATTTTTCCATGATTCAGAACAAGAAAAAACTGCAATCCAATCAAAAGAAAAATTACAAAACTCTAATCAGTTTAGCCGAGATATAGTCACTCAAATAATTCCTGCAAAAACCTTCCATCGTGCAGAAGAATATCATCAACGTTATTTTGAAAAAAATAATTTATCGTGTTCTAGAAACTAGAATTTATTTTACTAAAAGAACAGGAATGTTTGAAGTATGGACCACGTAATTTGATACACTTCCAAGGAATAATTCTTGAATCGCCCCTCTTCCTCACGAACCCATGACAATTAGATCAAATTTGTCTTTTTTACACCAATAATTAGACGAGTGAGAAAGGCTTAAAAAAGACAAATACACATCTTGTGAAAATTAACGATAAAACTTATCTATGAAATCGATAGGTAGCAAAATAATTGAATGAGAAATTCATCAATATCGATGAGAATAAAATTCGATATTTAGAGTCGGGTAATTCAGATAATACTCTAGTACTTATTCATGGATTGGGTGCTTCAGCCAACAGATGGGAATATGTAATTCCTCATTTTGAGAAAAATTATAGAGTAATAGTTCCTGATTTAATTGGATTTGGTTATAGCGATAAACCACTAGTTGATTATACTGCTGATTTTTTTTCAGAATTTTTAAAAAAATTCTTAGAAAAACTTGACATTAAAAATCCTGTGCTTATCGGTTCATCATTGGGGGGTCAAATTATTGCAGAATATACTTTAAACAACAATAACGCTGTTAAAAAACTAGTACTGATTTCTCCCTCTGGAGTAATGAAACATTCCACTCCTGCACTAGATGCATATGTAATGGCAGCACTTTATCCCAATCAAGAGGCAGCAAAGAACGCATTTGAGATGATGTCCGGTTCTTCAAAAAATATTGATCCAAAAATTGTAGAAGGTTTTGTTAAAAGAATGCGGCTTCCAAACGCAAAGATGGCATTTATGTCCACATTACTCGGTTTGAAAAATTCTCAAATTCTTACCGAAAAACTTTCTTCAATAACTGTTCCAACAATGGTGGTATGGGGAGAACTGGATCCTGTAATTCCAGTAAAATATGCTGATTCTATTGTATCTGTAATCAAGGACTGTAGATTTTATCGAATGGATGGTTGTGGTCACACTCCTTATGTTGATGATCCTGAAACATTCGCGAAAACAGTCATGGAATTTTTAGGTAAATGAGCCAATAAGAGGATTTATATACCTACTATATCCACCCATTACCTATGAGTGGTAATCAATACCAATACAACCCAAGTGAGATGTTTAAGGAATGGATTAGAAAGAGCGGCAAGGCTCAAACTGAATTCATTAAAAATTTTGGAATGTTCATGGGAAACCAAACATCACCGGAATTTGATCCACTTCAAGCACTAAAAGGTGTCACTGACAAGGCTGCTGAAACTCAAACTAACATTATGAAAAATTTCGCATCTATGCAATCAAAAAGCATGGATACAATGTTTAGCCTTGGACAATTAATCCCCAATTTCATGAATTGGGGAGCTTACAAAACATCCGTTGGAAGCAACGGAAGAATTTCGATTCCAGAGGCAGAAAGAACTGCACTCGGATTAAAGGAAGGAGACTTGGTTCAAGTCATTATTCTCCCTCTTGAAAAAAAATCAAAAAATAGGGAGGTGAAAAAATGAGTACAACAGAGAAAACAACCAATACAAAAGATGTCTATGGCGTATCACAACAAAACGTAGATAAATACTTTGAAGGAATTAAACAGCAAGTTCCACGTTATCATCAATCAGTTACAAACGTTCAGCAAGAATACCTAGATGCATGTGAAAACATAATTAACTCTTCAATCACACTACAGAAAGAGTTTGCAAGAAAAGCAGGTGTTACAACTAACGTTCCAGAGGCTGCACTAAGAGCTATTAGAGATACAACTGAAGAAATCGTAAAAGCTTCAACAATACAAAATCAAATAGCACTAGCAACAATTGATGCAACACAGCAAAACATCAAGACATTCAACGATAACGCCAAAGCATTTGCAGATCTAAACAAGAACATATTACAATCTTGGATTTCTGCATTTACACAAAGAAATAACTAGATTATTTCTAGACTATTTCTAAATCTTTTTCTTTTTTTTATTTTTTTTTTAAGAATGCTCTTTTAGCCACTGACCAAGCTCAGGTAAAACTTTTTTCTGAGATAAAGAGCTTGCAATCATTCCAACATGCCCTGTTGGATATATTCTCAAAGTTTTATCTTCACTTCCAACAGAATAATGTAGTGGCATACTGCATTCTGGTGAAACAAGGTGATCACCAACTGCAACTTGAGTATATAATGGCATTTTGATGTTTTTTAATAAAACACGTTTTCCGCCAACATACATCTTGTCCTGAATTAGAAGATTTTCTTGGTAAATGTCTTTAATCCACTGACGGAAAAGCTCACCAGGAATTGGAGGTGTATCATTGAGCCATTTTTCTACACGCATAAAATTATCTACATAACTTTCATTATCGATGTTTTTGAAAAACTTCACATATTTTTCCACTCCCTGCTCAAATGGCTTTAGAACAGAAAAGCAATAGTACATGAATTCAGGAGGCATATTTCCTATTGTATCAACCATTTTATCAACATCGATATTCTTTGCTAGATTACTTATTACAGTTGTATCACGCCAGCCATCAATTACAGGAGCAGTAGCAACAAAGTTTTTGATATTTTCTGGATGAAATGATGCGTAAACGGCGGATAAAGTACCACCTGTACAATAACCTTGCAATGAAACTTGATCGACATTTGTTTCATCTTTTACAAATTCTATACAGTTATCCAAATACCCATTTACATAATCATCAAAATCCAAGTACTTGTCAATGTTTGATGGTGTTCCCCAATCAATCATGTACACATCTAATCCTTGTTCCAAAAGATTTTTCACCCAACTTTTTTTTGGATGAATATCTAAAATATGATATCTGTTGATAACTGCATAAGCAATAATATAAGGTGTATGAATTTGTTTTTCAGTCATTGGTTTGTAATGCAGTAATCTCACTTTGTCTTCTTCATAAACAACATCATAAGGAGTAGTCTCTAATTGAATTTCATCTTGCGCTGGTACTAATTTTGGAGCTTTTTGTATATTATTACTAAATCTTATAATCTCTTCTACAATTTTTGGATCAATTTTTGTCTCACCAAACGTTGCCATCGTCAGTCTCCTTCTTTGGTTTAGTTTTTACTCTTGCTTCTGATTCAAGTTTTGAAATTCGTTTTCGAAGTGCATGAGTTTCTTTGTATATCTCATCAATTTCTTGTTTGTTTGGTAGATTAGCTGATTGTAACATTACATTCATGATGTTATTCCAATGCTTTGTTAATTCTAACTCCTTTGCAACAAGTTTTCCATAATTTTCTCCAAATCTTTTGGAATCAAATAATTCAGTAAAGTCATTATCAAAAATATCTATCCAAACTCGTTTGTAAGCTTCAAACTGTTCTGGGTCATTTGGAATTTCAGGAGCTTTGAAAGTTACTTTTTTCTGTGCCTCATTCCAAGTATCTGTCAGCTGTTTATAATATTCCCTCATGCTGTTGTTAAACTCAACTAAATCTTCATTGGAATCAATTAGCTCTTTTGAAATTTTCTTTGCATTTTCTGCAAAATTTCTCATTGGTCCAACTGATGCAAGTGCTTGTGGTTTGCTGGACATTAAATGAATTAGGTCGGTCCAGAACAATGAAAGATGTTTGTAATATTCAGTAGTGTCTTGTGTTGACTCAGATTTCATAGTAGCATAGTAGAAGAGATCGCAATAAATAGGATCACTTGTAGAGTTTAACCCATGGTCAACCTAAGCGATCTAGAAAAAATTTGTCAACAAATCGTGAAATTAGACCCAAAAATGAGGTCAGCGCGAATTATCAACAATAGAGGTCATCTTGTAGCTGGTGGAATGAGAGAAGGCCTTGAAGCTCTTGAAGAATTCAAACACGATGAGATGATGTTCATGGAGCTTGCACTTCGAGTTAGAATGCGACACGACTTTGATAAAGAGTTAGGCAAAGTACATTTTTCAATGTCATATAGAGATAAAGTGATCATAATGAGTTTCCCGTTAGATAATGACGACGTTTTGCTAACATCTGGGGAACGTGAAATTGATTTTAAAAAAATTCCATTTAAGATTCTTGAAATAATAAAAGATCTTCGTGCATCTCAAATAAGCACCTTTTAGCTAAAAGAAAATGGAATCAGATAATGTAATCCAAATCTCAAGATTGTTCTGAAACAAATTGTTTGGGATCATTTTCAAAGGCCCATCTACAACTTGCACAACAAAAATGGAATTTTCTTCCTTCATATTCTACAAAATCATTTTTTTCGTTCACTTCCATTCCACAAACTGGATCTTTCATAAGGGAAACTAGAATTTGACTCTAATAACTCTTCAAATTCATTGAATTGCTTAAAAAACAATAATCTTGTAGAATTAATTATGATCCTATTATCAATTTTTTAGCATGGGAATAATAGAATTAGTTGAAGAAAATTTTCTAATTTCTTTTGCAATTATTTTTGGAATTGGAATTTTTCAAGGAGCTATTTTAGCAAAAGGCATACGAACAAGGTTTCCAAGTCTAAAACGACATGCAAGAGCTGCTTCTATTATATTGCTAATTTTATTTTCAACTAATGCTATAGTAAATGTTTTCAAATTTGCGATTCCTCAAAAATTTTCTGTTTCAGAAATAATGGTTCCTGCAACTACTGAGGAAGGATTTGAACTTTTGATAAACGTGCTAGGACTCAACGCTGGATTTTTTACTGTGATCGCCATGTTTGTTACAGTAACCATAATTGTGTTTTTGAGATTTGCTGAAATTTCAAGGCCAATTGAATATTTTATCTTCAGCATTAGCGTAATCATGTTAATTCTTGTAGTCGTAGGACGATTTACCGATTATGTGCCAACCGTTTTTCAAATCTTAATGTATGCATTTTACCAGTTTGGATTAACTCTTGGAATTTTTATGGTATCTAGACGTAAAATTGATGAATTACCAGAGTTGAAATAAGAAAACTATTGTTCGTCTTTTAGTAATTGTCTTAACCCTGCACATCTGTTTCTTATGGTAACTTCTGTTACCCCAGATGCAATTGAGATCTCTTTTTGAGATTTTGACTCTCCAGAACTAATACAAGACAAATAGAGTGCAGCAGCTGCAATTCCCATCGGATCTTTTCCTGCAACCATTCCGACATCCTTGGCTTTGTTTAAAATTATTATTGCTTTTCTCTTACTTTTCTCACTAAGGTCTGCAATGCTAGCAATTCTCGAAACTCCTTTTACAGGATCTACAACTGGCATTTTAAGCTCTAGTTCTCTGAAAATTAACCTATAACATCTGGCAACATCTTTTCTTCTAATGTTGATTCCATTTGCCATATCATCAAGTGTTCTTGGTGTTTCTGTATTTCTACATGCTGCATACAAACATGCAGCAACCAAACCATGAATAGATCTTCCTCTGACCAGTTTTTTCTCCATAGCCTTTCTGTAAATGTAAGCAGCTTTTTCAATTACTGCATCAGCAAGTGCTAGTTTGTCTTTAAGCTTGTCCATTTCATTGAGTGCTTGTCTAAGATTTCTATCAGCTGAAGAATGTGCTTGAGTTCTACTGTCCCAAGTTCTTAATCTTTCAATAGAGCTTTTCATGCTTCCAGAAAGTGGTTTTCCAGTAGAGTCTTTGTTTGCTTTACCAATTATGGTTGAAAGACCCATGTCGTGCATTGTTAATGAAGTTCCTGCACCAACTCTTGTACGGCTTGATTCTTCATTAGAAAATGTTCTCCACTCTGCACCAGTGTCTTCTAATTTTTCATTAATTACAAACCCACAATATGCACAAAATAATTCTCCTGAAGTATCATCAGTTACAATTTTTCTTTTTCCACATGAAGGACATTTTTGCTGTGTAACAATAGGACTATTCAACAATTCCGTTAACCCATTCATAAAACGCGTCTTTTACTTATTACCGTTTTACATACAATCTTACGGTGATTGGTGTGTAGGTCAAGCTAATACTCATTCTAATTTTTTAGAATTAGAAAAGTCCCGACTAACAGTACCAAACTTTTTCATTAAAATTTAAGGTCACATTATTACGATTTGAAAATTAGAGTCACACTTTTAGGTCTGACGTTATTTTATGCGTACAATGAGTGACTCTAAACCAAACGTAGTAGGAGTAGAAATTCTAAAACAAAACGGTTTAGACGTAGACGAGCTAATCAAACAACTTGTCATCAACTCTTCTGTTGAGTTTACAGCGTACTACTACTTCACACTTCTAAGAGCCAACTGTACAGGAATGGAAGGTGAAGGAATTAAAGGCGTAATCGAAGATGCAAGGATGGAGGATCTCAGTCACTTTGAATCCTGCATTGAAAGAATCTATCAACTTGGTGGTTCTTTACCAAAAGATCCAATTGATTACATCAAGATGTCTGGTTGTGAATTTCTTCAATTACCTGACAATCCCACAGATCTAAAAGCAATTCTGGAGAAATGCCTTAAAGCTGAACAAGGAGCAACTATAAACTGGGACAAAGTTTGCAAAATGACTCATGGAAAAGATCCAATAACGTATGATATTGCAAAAGACATCCTAGCTGAAGAAGTTGAACATGAATCTTGGTTCTTAGAACTACTCTACGGAAGACCATCAGGTCACATGAGAAGAAAACATCCTGGTGAAAGACCTCACACAAGAAAGCACTCTCGTGCTTTAGATATGTGAGTTAAACTCACTTTATTTTTCAACTAAACAAACA
>DRGT01000068.1 GCA_011055585.1 Candidatus Nitrosopumilus sp.
AAGCACGAGGAATAGTTCTAGAAAAGGTTGGAATTGAAGCAAAACAGCCAAACTCTGCAGTTAGAAAGTGTGTACGAGTTCAATTAATCAAAAACGGAAAGTCAGTTACTGCATTTTTGCCACGAGACGGCGCAATGAACTTTATTGATGAACACGATGAAGTACACCTTGAAGGAATGGGGGCCACTCAGGGTGGTGCCATGGGAGATATCCCGGGTGTACGATTCAAAGTTTTCAAAGTAAATGATACCTCCTTGCATGAACTAGTAATAGGCAAGAAAGAAAAACCAAGGCGATAAAGATGGCAGAAACTCAAAATCTTTTGTTATTTAGAAAGTGGGACCTTTCAGACATTACAATTGAGGATCCAGGATTAAAGACAGCAATTTCATTGAGAAAACAGATTTACCCATATACGTTTGGCCGCTCAGCTCTTAAGCGATTCAACAAAGCCGATGTAAACATTGTAGAACGTCTAGTAAACAAACTAATGCACTTTGGAAAAAAATATGCAAAAAACACCGGTAGAATGGCAGGCAAAAAAACTCGACTTACAAACACTGTCAAGGCTGCTTTTGAAATCATTCATCTAAAAACTGGCAAAAATCCAGTTGAAGTACTAGTTCGTGCAATAGAGAACTCTGCACCAAACGAGGACACCACAAGAATTGTTTATGGTGGAACAGTTTACCACGTTTCAGTTGATGTATCACCAATTCGTCGTGTTGATTTAGCATTAAGATTCATTACTGATTGCGTAAAGGAAGCAACCTTTTCAAATCCTAAAGCAATTGAAGAGCATCTGGCTGAGCAACTTATCTTGGCTGCATCAAATAATCCAAACGCTCCATCTTTAAAGAAAAAGCACGAACTAGAAAGAATAGCACAAGCTTCTCGATAAAAAATAGTAGCCCGAGGCAGATTCGAACTGCCGTCCCCGCGTATCCACTCCTGAGATCCAGAGCGCGGAATCCTTAACCTGAAAATCATTTGGCCACTAGACTATCGGGCTACTGTTTTCGTTTTGTAATTTTAGAATATAATGATTTAGTTATGCAAAGAAACAGACTATATCATTTGAGCTTCATGAATTGCAGTTGCATAATCACAACCTGCTTTTAATCTCATATATGCAATTAATCTATAGTGTATTGAATAAACATCATTTTCTTTAGTAAGAATTCCTTTCTGCATTAGTGATACTAATCCCCTTGAGGTAACTATGACATTTACATTCTTTTTTGCGCAAACCTCATCTCGTTTTTTTTGATACTGTTTTAGTGTGAATGCAACATCATTTATTTCAAGAATTAATGGCCATACAATTTCGGCCCAAACAAATCTTCTATTCTCAGTAGCTGATGCGTACTTGCCCTTATCACTCAACATTAATAACATCTGAAAATCCTGTTATAACTGAATAGTTGTCACAGATTGAAATTGAAAAATCACTCAATCTTTTAGAGAAAGATTGGGATATTGACCCACTTTTGCGAGATTTTATGTTAGGCAAAGTTCCTGATGTTGGCGATTTTGCAAAACAGGTCAAAGATGTTGTTTTTCATATTCCTTTTTTGATCAAAGAGAAAAAATACATTTTATGGAAGTGTTACTGGCCTGACTGCCACAACTGCTGCGAAAGACAGGGACGTCTTCCATTAACGTCTGATGACTTGATTACAATTGGCAAAGGTATGAAGTACCAAAAAACTTCGGATTTTATAAAAAATGAAACGCTGACAGTTACTTGGAGTGAAGCTGGTCCTTCTGGTCAAGCAACAACAATGACTTCAATTAATCTGAAAAGAAAAAAGGATGAAACAGAAGCTGATGATGGAACTCATATCTCTTGTAGATTCTTAGATGAAAAAGGAGGATGCAGCATTCATCCAACAAGACCTGGTGTTTGTTACCTGTATCCGTTTTCTACTTGGCTTGAAAATGAGAAAGGAAACGCTCGCGTTCATGCAACGTTTCAGTTTACGGGGGATTGTCCTGGATTTTATCTAGCTGAGAACATTGACCCAATGAAGAAAGTCCTTGATGATTACTCTTCTTTCATATATGATTACAACATGAAGTCAAATAGAACCATGCGAGAAGGTTTTGGTTCTGTTACAATTAGTTAGAACTACAAATTTAGAAAAAATATAATTTATCCAGAACGAACATGAAAGTTTACACAGCAATCACAGTCATTCATTATACATTCTTGGTCAATGGTATGGCCACAAATTCCACATTCACAGTGTATTTTCATATTGTATAATACGACTTTTTCAGATATAACAGATCTGTGTTTTTTCCTCACGAATTCATCAACTTAACGAATTGTTGCAAAAGCATCTTTAAGGATTTCTTTTAGTTAAATTAATCTTGTTTTTTTCCTTCATCCTTTTCTTCGGATTGCCCAAAACCAATTCTTTTCTTTTTGGCCTTGAGATATTCTGAATCTATAAATCAATATTGTTTTCAAATGATTTAACATCCAAGTAGAATTTGTAATTAATTACAAAAAATTCGTGAATACAATTTCATAATTTCACAATAATTAACAAGTTTCTAAATGAAATTAAGCTTTGGCGACCTTCATCAAATCGCGCATGTGAATTTCCATTCCAAACCTTTCTTCGTTCTTTTTCATGTATCTGAATATTGCTAGAACATCTGGCAGTGATTTTATGATGCTAAAGTCCTTGTGAATCTTTTTACTGATAAACTTGAAGACCTTGCCATAAATTTTGAAATACTTTAGGACCTCATTTTCGTATTGTTTGTTGTTTCCTAGATTTTTTACAAAAATGTCTACACATATCATGCTTGGAATGATTCCCTCGCCCAAAAGTGGATAAACGGTTCCAATTGATTCGCCAACTCCAACAACTTTGCCTTTGTAGAACGGCTTACACAGATCTGGTGTTGCAAGTCTGAGTGGCCTTCCTACGGTTTTTGTAATTTTTCCACCATACTTTTTGAAAAACTTGTCAGTCTCTTCCACATGTTGTTTGTTATAGTCCCCTGCACCAATGTGTGCAGTTTTTTCACCCAGTGGGAAATACCAGAAATAGCCACTCATCCCTGGAAATGGCTTTATGTAAAAGTCATCAAATGGAACCTTGTCCTCGTATTCAATTTTGTATTCATATGTTTGCACAAAAAAGTCATGTTCTAGCTTTGGCAGATACATTCTGTAAAAGCCAGTACAGTCAACAATAATGTCAAACTCTTTTTCTAACTCTTCAAGCTTTGGTGCTGTACCAAAGTGAACTGTGCAGCCCATGATCAAATCCTTGATTAAACCAAGTTTGTTGTATGTGCACAAACCGTGCAGTCCAATCTGGAATGGTTTTTGGTTGTTCATCTCCATATTCATTTTTTTTCCATCATGGATTACGTATTTTTCAAAATCAACTCCGACTTTGTCGCATAATTCTGTCATTGTTTGTTTGATTGTGCCCCAAGCGCAGATTGAATCGTGTTTTTGTTCTGACATTCGCTCATATCCGATAACCTCGTGATCGTTTTTGAGCCTCGCCATTAGATAAGAACCGGCAACTCCCATTCCACAGACTGCAATCTTCATTTGATCTTTGTTCCGGTGTGCCTTATTTAAAAATAAAAAAGATATGATTAAGGGGGTAAAAAGGCAGAAAAAGCTTGACTATTTTTAATCTAAAATTTCTTAATACCTATACAATCCCCATTTTTGCAATCAGGACAGATCTTTTCAGTTGATGTACTATTACAACCACATGTGCACGAACACGGTATCATCACTAATCTTCTATTTTTCTCATACATACCTCTTTCTTTTTTTTTAGATTAACTCTCCAGTCTTTTTAAAAATAAGATTCCATTGCTTCCAGCTTAATCTTCCAGTTTGGGTATTTTGCCTGCTTGGATGATATGAACAAATGATTGTCTTTTCATTACACTGAAAAGAGTGACCGTGAGAAAACCTTTCTCCCTTGATATCTAGAATTTTGCAAATTCTGAAAAACGCAATTCTTCCAAGGCAAACAATTACCTTGATGTTTGCTAATAGCGCAAGCTCGTTTCTTAGGTAGTCTGAGCAATTTTCTAGCTCTGAAGGAAGTGGCTTGTTTTGTGGTGGTGCACATCGAAGAACGGCTGTAATGTATGCATCAATTAAGCTAAAGCCATCATCTGAGTGTGTGCTTGTTGGCTTATTTGAAAATCCATTCTGATGCAGAACCTTTGCAACCCAGTCCCCTGACGAGTCGCCTGTAAACATTCTTCCCGTTCTGTTTCCGCCGTGCGCTGCTGGTGCGAGACCCACAATCAGAACCTTGGCATTTGTGTCTCCAAAGCCTGGCAGCGGCTTGGCCCAGTACTTTTGGTTTTTGTATCGCTTTGGCTTTTTCTTTGAGACCTGTTTGATGTAGGAGCTGAGTCTTTTGCATTTTTTGCATTTTATTATTTTTTTATTATGTGAAATTAAACTCTGGGATTTTTGCATTAAGATCAGCTTAATTCATGTTTAATTGAAGTTTTATTTCATAATTGATATGATTTATAGTGTTATTGCAATTGCAACCGGAATGCCAATGAGAAGTGATTTTGAGCGAGTCATGGATTTATTCAAATTAGACAATCACACTATTTACTATTAACATGGATCATGATTCTTTCAAGGCTTGGCTGGATCTGTATGGCAAAGCTTGGACTGGAAGGAATCCAGAACTAATTCGAGATTTATTTGCAAAAGATGCAAAGTATTTTGAGAAGCCATTTTCAGCTCCCTTTGATGGGATTGACTCAATCATACAATACTGGCAAGGCGTAACCCAGACACAAAAAAATGTCTCCTTCCAATACAATATCCTTACAGTAGATCAAGACCTAGGAATTGCACACTTTTTAGCATCATTTTTGCGTTATTCTAATACACAGATCAAGCTTGATGGAATTTTTTTGGTAAAACTAGATTCACAAAATAAATGCATAAAGTTTGAAGAGTGGTGGCAAAGCCAAAAAAACTAGAGGAAAATTAATTTTTTAATGACATTTGATACGAACTGTTAATAGGTATACTTAATTGTCAAAAATTTGTGATTTTATTTAAAATGAAAATAAAAAACATTCTGCTAATTGCATCTATCATAATTATCATTTTAGGACTAAGTTTAATTTTTATTCAGACTGAAATAGGAATGACTCTAGTGGGGGTTATTCTGTTGGCAGTGGGGATTTTACTATTTTTTACTTACATTGTGTATAAGGGACCCTCTAAATAACCTGATTACCATTTGATACGAACTGTTAACTAATTTAATGGTGTTAACAGCTGGTTTTTATTCAAATTTCAATTGTGACTATTACAGAGGGGATAAAAGCCCTTAGAATCTTTTCTTCAATTTTGTAATTAGAAAGGCTGGTGCAACAAAATACATTCCCATGTTTAATAAGATAACACCAATTCCATAACCTAGCATCTCTTGTTCTGAGTTAATATCAACATGATTTAGAATTGAAAGTGTTGCAAGCAACGGTGTGATTGTAACTTTAACAGCTTCTTTGAATATCGGACTTTCTCGTTCCCAATCTGCAATGGTTGGAGAGAACAAATAATAGAATTGATTGAAACCTGACATAAATGCCGAACCTGAATTAGTTTGAAGCAATTTGTTATCCCGCAGTTCTCGTAACTGTTGAACTTGTGGGGCTAATTCTGAACCAAAGGTAGCCGTAGCTATGAGACACCCGCCTCCTCCAGGGCCAGTTGTAACACTAGAAACACAGTTACCATTTATGAACACTTCTGCAAATTGCGCTTGTGTTGATCCTTGGTCCATAATTTTTTGATTCTGAATTGCAACAATTCTCAAGTAACCATCTTCTGTTGTTTTTTGAATTTTTGCTGCAAAAATTCCCTGACTTAATAGGGGCGTATCGCATCCAAAAATGATAGTCCTGTCACGCTGACCTTTTATTTCAGTATAATCAAAACCCGAAGCCTGAAGTGCTCCTGACCATTCAGTGTCAGAAAATATCAAAAGTTTTGCTTTACCTTCAGGTATTTCTAACTTTAATTCTGCTACTATCTTATTTTCTATTTGTCGTTGTGGGATGACATCTGGTAAAGTAGCTCTTTGGGAAAAAACATGTGTTCCAATTATTGTTATTTCAGAGTCAAATGGTCCAAATGGAATGCTAAGTGTTCTATCAGATGATGTTATAGTTTCTTCAAATAATTGATATTCTATATTATTGATAAAGACGATAAAATCACTATCCTCAGAACCAATTTTTGCATCGATCAAATCTCTTGGTAATGTTATGGTTAATTCTCCACTGGTTCTGGGTTTTATCGAAATTATTAGGGATGTAGTTTCGGGGTCTATCCCAAAACCTAAAACTTCTCCGCGACGTATAGTATAATTTGGTTCCTCAAACTGTTGTGCAAAAGCAGGGGAGGTAAATATTCCTA
>DRGT01000069.1 GCA_011055585.1 Candidatus Nitrosopumilus sp.
ACTAGAAAGGCTGGTATCAATGCCAAAATAGGTAATTCAAATTCTGGGAGGGATTTATCTGGAGAAACTAATTCTCCCCATAGGCTAGGACTTGGAATGTTTAATGGGTGCTCTACAACAATGTTTTCTGGCCATGAATAGATTTTTCCAGAATCATAATCATATACCCCAACATAAAATCCATAAACGTTTGAACGGCTTATGAGATCTGTAGGAATTCTAAATTCGTAGCTGGCGTGTGGTATCTTACTGTAACGATCATTCTCATCTGAATAACTTGAAATTCCAATAAAATCATCATGATTTTTTATATTTTTAAAATTACTTGTAAAAATGAGTGGAGAGCCACCTTGCAAAGTACTCCCTGAATTTTTGCCCAAAGTGGCTACAAAACAGAAATCATTGTTATCTGGAATTTCTGTTTTGTCATTTTGAGTATCAAAACAAATTATGGCTCGGTCGCTTCCTTTATCCAAATTGGTATCAAAAACAGCATCAATCAGAAAATATACGAAATTGCCCTGATGAGCACTTCGTAAAAAAATAGCTTTAGAGTTTTCAGGTATTATGTTCAAACTTGATGGTTTCCATTCGGTTGTGTGAGTCCATTTTCCATCAAAAATAATTTCCTCCATAAATGGCGAGCTTGTAATCATGATTGGTTCTTGAGCCCAGACAAATGATGAAGAAAGTGTGGTAATTATTACGAAGGTAAGAATTTCTCTATACACAAGTTTTCTTCAAATAAAACCTAATTATAATAAACTCATCAAGTTTATAGACTAAGTATTTCATTTTATGGTATGAAAAAGGGGATCGTTACAGGAATAATTGTGATTATTGCTGTTGGGATTGGAGTAAGTCTTGCCATGTCATACACTGGTGAATCTCCTAATGAGGAGGTTATCCTCAGTGAAGAGGCTACCATTGCTGAAGAGACTACCATTGATATGGATGAGCCTAGTGAAGAAGACGGAAAAAACTATACTGTAACACTTGAAGAATCCATTTCCATAGAGACACCCTGAGCATCCAAATGTTCCAAATTGGAACGGTTTGTGAAGTTTTTTTGCCACTAAGACTAAAAACTAATACTGACTAGAAATCTTAATGAAACAACACCAAAGCCTTGGATTAGTAGCTGTAATGGCAGTCGTAGCAGGACTGACAGGAGTTACAGCACTCGGAGATATTTCATTTGTTGAAAATGATTTATCTTCTGTGAACAAAAACCTCCCAATATGGGGTCATGTCATAATTCAGGTTACTGACGATGAAGGCAACATCAAAAACTACATGCAAACAGACAATGTCATAACAGCTAGCGCTAAAGGTTGTACAGGGAATCTACTCTTTGGAACTGCATTTGCAACCTGTACCGATTCTGCATCTCCATTCGATGATATTGTGCTCAGCCCAGATTCATTTGCTGACAACGCAGCCACAGCTGCTTTGACAAACACTGGATTTACAAATCAGTTTGTGTCAGGTTCATCACTCTTTGAATCAATATCAAACACACTTACTGAAGGACTATCAGCTTCTGGAACAAGCAGTGAAAGAGTTGACATTGCACATACCTTCTCATATACTGGAGGTAGCTCACAAACAGTAACAAGCGCCGCATTGATGAACACATTAAATTCGGTGTTTGCAATCAAAAACTTCCCATCCGCTGTTAGTCTTAACAACGGAGACGACTTGACAGTAACCTGGCAAATCACATTAGGTTAGAAGATTATCTGAAATCTCATAACCAAAACTTTTTTTTTTCAATAAATCCTCTCAAAAGCTGATCAATAGTTTTAAGATACTAATTTTCAGTAAAATTGAACCTATTGAATAAAACGAAAAACTCTCGTCTGATAAATGCGGCTTTTATTTTTAGCATCATAATTGTTGGTTTCAATCTAGTTTCAATTCTTTTTCCAGCTCTCATAGTACGAATTACTAGCGGTTCGGTAGATGCACCGGTTTCTCCCTTTGAAATCGGTCCATGGGCATTTCCACTGTTGTTTACAAATGTAGCGATTTTAGCAATTGCTTTACTTTATTCTAGAGGAAAATTACCTACTATTGTCAAAAATACTATAAACTTCATCCTCAAATTTGAGACTTCAAAAAGAATAACGCTTGTTGCCTTTTTAGTAATGCTTGGAATCTATATTGGATTGTCTGTTGGTGAATTATTTCAAGAAGAAGACTGGTTAGATTTTCACATTAGTGTTAAACCCCAAATTGCAAATTGGACTTTTGAAAATAGTGTAGGGCCAAAATACAGAATTCTTGAGAATTTTTTCCTCTATTTGTCATACATCACTTTTCAAAATATGAGAATAATTCCTTTTGTTGCCAGTATCTTGCTTGTAATTCTTACATATTTTTTTACAAAAGAGATAACTGAAAAAAGATTTGCAGGACTAGTTGCTATGGTTTTGGTTCTTCAAAGCCATATTTTTTTGGAATACGATACCACCGCAACCTACACGAATTTTTGGATTCTTTTGTATCTTTTTTCGGTTTATTTGATTCTTAAAAAATGGCAATTCTCTGCGTTTTCGTATATTATCTCCCCGGTTACAAAACCACTTACTGGATTTTTTCTCCCTATGACATTTTATTTTATTTTAAGATCAGATTTATCAAAACATGAAAAAATCAAAGTTGGCTTTTCATATGTGGTAGTATCTGTAATTTTAATAATAATTGTAATGATGTTTGAATTGAATCTACCAGATAACTATATCACTTCACGGTTTTGGGCTGGTTTTAGTGCTATCGCTTATCAATTGAGATTTGATTTCTTGCTTTTGATTTTTATTTTGCCAGTCGTTGTAGGTCTCTTTAAGGCATCAAAAAATGGAATTCTTCATGCAGATTCAATTATGATATTTATCGCTGTTAATCTCTTAATGCATCCAATACTTGCAGGCCTTGGTCCTAATATTCATCCTTATCGTTACATACCACTAATTGTTTTTTTTGCTATAGCTGTAGGAATTTTACTTTCAAATAAAATCAGGAAAGTGGAAGGATAAACTTCCATGTTGTTATAGTTGTATCTCCTTCCACAACTGGGAAACCAAAATGATTTCCACCAACACCGGGAAAAGTTGAATTTTCAAGTGCTAGATAAATATACGAATTTCCCCAAACATTATCTGTTCTAGATAGTTCAGGATATTCTTGAATGAATTCTACTTCTACTATAGCAAAATTGTCTCCTTCATAGGTTACAATTTGTTTAATTGGAAGGCATTATCCAAATTCAAATTCGTAATTCTCAAAATCAACTTGTTGGATATATAGAAAGTAACAGACTTTATTATTTCAAATATTATACTACTGAACAATTCCTACATAACCTTCCAGTAAAACAAACTGTAACCTATGAAGGAGACAATTTTGCTATAGTAGAATCAGAATATATTCAAAAATATCTTGAACTATCTAGAACAGATAATGTTTGGGGAAATTCGTATATTTTTCTAAAAAGTGCAAATTCAACTTTTCCCGGTATTGGTGTAAATCATTTTGGTTTCCCAGTTACGGATGGAGATACAACTATAACAACATGGAAGTTTATCCTTCCACTTTCCTGATTTTGGACTGGTTTTGGTGCTATCGCTTATCAATTAAGATTTGATTTCTTG
>DRGT01000070.1 GCA_011055585.1 Candidatus Nitrosopumilus sp.
CCTGTGGTGTAGTCCGGCTAAGCATACTGCCCTCTCAAGGCAGTGATCTCGGGTTCAAATCCCGACGGGAGCATTGATTTTTATAAAAAATTAATTAATTCGCATTTAAAAGAAAAAAAGAGGAAGTTAATTACTTCCTATTAGGAAAATTATGCTAGCCGTTGTTGTAATGTCTTGGTCTGAGGAAAACACGGGTGTTGTAGCCTTCATTGATGCAGATTCGGCCATAACAAATCCATCTCGAAGATACGGCATTGGTGGCGGCATTCCAAATTCTGATAGAGAAACTGCCTTTACTCCAATAATTTTGTGATTTAATGGAGCCAATGCTTTTTCAGCTTTTGATTTTGCATTCTTTACTGCGTCTTCAAGTAGGAGGTCTTCGAATTGTAATTGTTTTTGTGGTGACAAGGTAAAGTAAACGCTATCAATTCTGTTTACTCCTGCCTCCACAGCACCGTCTATGATATCTGCAGCCTTATCAAGACTTTGAGTCTCAACCATTAGGATATTAGAAACTCTATATCCGACAAGTTCTTGGGTACGTTTTCCTTGAGGTTCGTTGTAATAATCATAGATTGGTGAAATGTTCATTCGTGATGTACTTAGTTCATCTTCAGTAATTCCCACTGCCATGATTGCATTGACAACATTTGTCATCAGTTGAGAGTTTGTTGCAAGAGAAGCCTTTGCAGTTTTTTCTTGAGTTTCAACTCCGAATTGAATTACTAATCGGTCTGGGTCAACTGATGTAGTTGCGGTTCCAGTGACTGAAATCACTTTTTCCCTTGAAGGAAATGGAGTTGTTTCTTGAGCTGTTGCTTGATTATCTATAGGTGAAAGATTGATAGCAAATGCCAAAATCAATACTACACCTGCCAGTGTTGCTAAGCTTATGGTTTTGTTCATAATTTGGATGGATGGTTTAGGCTATATATGAAATGCGAAGGATTGATTCGAATAATATGATTCTATGAAAGAATAATTTTCTTTAAATAAGAAACTAGTGTTTGTAATTTTATTGGGCTTGAAGGATCTTTCGTTGAAAGAAGAATATCGTTCCGATAGAGACAATCTAATTGAGGAGTTTTTTCTCCCCTGTCTTGATAACTGCATAGAGTATGATAGGGCAGTAGAATACGTTGCCTTGAAGAGTCTTACAGCATACTATTTTGGTCTAAAAAGTTTTGTAAGTAATAATGTACAAATCAGAATAGTTACTGGCCATAGATTACGTACATCTGATCTAAACGTATTATCAAAATTATACAGTAAAAAAACTGGAAAAAATTTTTTCAAAATGAACAGTAAGCCAGAAAAAAAATTTCAAATGCTCTCCCAGATGATTCAGCATAACAAATTAAAGATAAAAATTGCAATGCCAATCTCTGAAGAAGTTTATGGTACCTTTGATGAAAAAATTGGAATTTTTCGTGATGAAAATGACGATGTGATTGCTTTTACTGGAACTTCAAATGAAACATTTGATCCTCAAAATAGAAATTTTGAATCAATTGACGTGTTTACTTCCTGGAATGACAAATCACGTGTTGAAATTAAAACAAAAGATTTTGAGAATTTATGGCACGATGAGACAAAGAATTTGAAAGTTTACGATTTTGAGTATGCACTAAAAAATAATCTTTTAATTTATTCTCCAGAATGGGCCATAAGCCTTTCATGAAAAATTAGAAATTTTCAAATCTTGTCTTGAAGTATTTTTTTGAAAATTTATCTTTGACATTTTATAATAAATTACTTCTCCTCTTCTTTCAATAACTGCAACAATTGGTTCTTTGCCCATCTGAATTATTTGTTGAATCTTTTTTTGTAATTTACCGATTTTTTCTTGTTTTCCTTCACTCATACCAAATATCAAATATTTTGCTCCTTTTTGACCAAAATCCCCTCGTTCATAAACTCTAAAGTCCGTCCCAAATCCAAATCCATCTTTTACAGTATATCCTCTTGATCTCAAATCACGATATATCAGAAATTTCGTAAGTGCATCTTCATCATTTTTAATACATAATTCCATAAGAGAATTAAAATCAATTCTCTGTTTTCCTTTTGTCAGTTTGAGCTTTTCTAAATGCAAAAGATAGAATGATTCAAATGGTTTTAAGAAAAATTTTTTTTTAGTTACTTCTCCATAACCTTTCTGCTCAAGTTCGTTTTGCATTTTTTTGTTTGAGATCAGGGTTTGATCTTTTACCAAGATTCCTTCTACTTGAGGTTCTGTATCTTGAGACATGGTGGAAATTTGATATTACCATATAAGGGTGCGTCGGATAACAAATAGGCTAACCGTTAAAATATGGGCATTAAAGTTTAGTGATAACATGCATGGTGGAAATTACAGAAGAGGTAACGGACAGCCTTATACAAGAAAAAAATACATCAAAGGTAAACCACAAATAAAAATTGCCAAATTCGAAGGTGGTAAAGCTGGAGATTATGATTATTGTGTTCAGTTATTGATTAATGAAAAAATGCAGATTAGACATATGGCAATAGAATCAACAAGATTGGCAGCCAATAAAGCTGTTGAAAAAGTAGCCGGGGAATCTGGATTCTATTCTAAGATAAGAATTTACCCACATGTGTTACTTCGGGAAAATAAAATGATTGCAGCTGCTGGTGCAGATAGATTGCAAGAAGGTATGAGAAGAGCATTTGGAAAAGCTGTAAGTTTGGCAGCACGAGTAAAAGCTGGACAAATCATTATGGAGATGCATGTAAAAAAAGACCATCTAGAGGTGGCTAAAAAATCCTTAAAAGATGCATGTGTAAAATTGCCAGGAACTCCTACTATCAAAGTTATTCCATTAAAATAATTATTATCGAAATTTTTCTAAAAATTCAGATTGTCGTTTTTTTAAGAGCCCAATAAATTCTGTAACTTCTTGGTTTGTTGGGTTTCTTTTAATGACTCGTCTACATTGATAATAAAATGAATTGTACAGTCGTCCTATTACAATCCCATATGCAAAGGATTCTTTGTTAGTTGATAACACCTCTAGCGATTTGATAATTTGAGAAATTTCATCTGTGTTGGAAAAAGTTTCGTTAATTTTTTTCTCAATTATTTCTTGAAGCTTTTCATCCACAACCTAATATGGATTTTCGAGATTAAAAACGATGTCAAAAATACAGTACGCTTTAATAGAGAAGCTGACTTTTGCATCTAATTTACTATCATAAATTAGAAGTTTTTCTAAAAATTTCAGTAAGTAAATTTTCTAAATTACTTTGAGATCTGAAATTTAGAGTCCTAAACTAACACAACGTCCATTTGACGGCTTATGAATTTCTCATGTGAAATGCCATCATGTTATCTGACCATCCTAATGAGTTATGCATTCCACCCAGTGCAATAGCAATTGTCTGAACAGCACCAAAAATCATAATCCATTTTAACAATTCATGGTCTTCACTCTCACGTAACTTTGCCCAAGCAATTGCAGAGCCCAGTATTCCAAGAAATATTGGTAATAGAAACCACCAAGCTGATCTTTTCATAATTTTATACTCCTTCTTTTGGTTCCTGAATAACTAATGTTGCAACCATCCAAGGATGTACAACACAGAAATATTCGTATTCACCCAATGACAAGTCAGATGTGTTTAATGTAAAGACAATATCTGAATTCATTGAACCAGAATCAAACATTTTTCCAAAATCTGATTTACTAGTGACTGTGTGTATCGTAGAGTCTTCATTAGTCCATTGAATTGTATCTCCATGTGAAACAACTGCTACATCTGGTTTGTAATCTGGATTTCCTTCTTGAAATGAATTGTTAAGAATTTGAATTGCAAATATGGATCCAGTTGGTATAACATCATTTCCTGTGAATTCTGGAGGTGTATAGTCAACAAAATGAGTC
>DRGT01000071.1 GCA_011055585.1 Candidatus Nitrosopumilus sp.
ATTCCAAGTTGTTTTTCTTCACAGAAAATTTTCTTACAAACACCACATCGCCAAACATCCACTGATCCAATAGTTCGTACATCGATGTTTAAATTCACAACACCAAAGTAGACTGGTTGATGATTGCAAGTTTCAGATTCTACTGTCAATGTTTTTCACGTGATAATAGTTCTATTTAGTCCTTGCATCATCATATGGTCCTTCTAAAACTACTCCAATGTTATCAACAATTTTGTTTCGTTTAAATTCAATATTTTCTCTCTCACACATTTTTCTGTACATATTTACTGAAGTAAATCTAGGATGCATTGATTCAAATTCTGTTTTTGAAATATCAATAAATGCTCCAAATTCCATCAGTTTTTTTGCAGTTTGTAATGCTTCATTTTCAGAAATACCAAGTTTTTCTGAAATTTTCTTTGGTGTCATCTTTCCTTCAATAGTGACTAAGAGGAAAACTTTTGCTTGAATTGAATTAAGTTTAATTTCTGAAATTAAATCTTTTTCAATTTGAGAAAAATCCATTATGGGATAAAGATTTGATTAACTATTAAAGATCTTTTTCAGTTTTAGGTGTTTTATCAAAAAGTCTTTTTGATATTCTAAATGAAAATGCTAATACAATAAAATGGATTACCACTCCAATTATTGCAGAGGGGATCAAATCATCAAATACATACCATCCTATACCAAATCCAGCTAAAGAGGGAATTGCAATAATGGCAGCCATGACAGAACTTTTAGTAAATAATTCTGTGGTAGAAAGTTGTTTGGGTGGTTTTTTACCTTCCAACAAGCAACGATGAAAAAACCATAATAAATATCAAATACAATTTATTGTTTAGTGTCTTTATGCACCATTCTCAAAGGAGAACCAGAGCTTGTAAAGAAACAGTCGTTGTTGCCACCAACAAAAAAACGTGGGGTGAAAAGAAGTTTTTCTGATGCAGGTTTTGAGGCAAGAATCATTGAATTTGTGAAAAGATCAAAGTAGGCTATTGTGTAATACCATTTTGGAAGTATTTTTGGCATTAATTTTCCAGCCTGCTTATGTTCTAAGATATGTAATGGTAAATAGGCGGATAAAGTCGCGTCTCGCTTATTCAAGCTTCCCAGTGTGCCCGGATTTTCGACTTTACTCCCGTCTTATCTCTTCAAAATTAAGCTAAAAAATTATCAAATTAGTTTAGTCGTCTTCTTCTAGTTTTTCTATGGAAGATTATGTTGGGCAATCTATACAGGATTATCCGAACGTAATCTTACTATGATTACCCATTCATGATTAATCGACAGTTCGGTAATTCTGTATTTTTTCACAGTATTACTTTGCGATCTATACTGTTTAATTATATCCATTCCTATAATAGAACGTGGGCAGTTGGGGGGTAAATAATTCAGATTTAGCGTCAAAACAAGAATCTAAAGACCAAAGAATAAAAAATCTTCAAATCCTAACAATAGTGCTTCTCACTGGTTTGATAATTATGGTTGGAACAAATTTTATTCCTGTTGAAAACCTATTGGAAAATTCTAACGAACAAATTTCAGTCAAGTCAAAATACATAATTGAAAATCTAAAAGGAGACACTATTGATGTTAACAAATACTGGAAAATCATTCCAGGCGAACCTCTTTATGTAAACATTATAAATTCAGACAACCTTCCAGAGGAAAAACTCCAGATAGTTAAGGATGCTATCCTCTCTACAGAATTTCATGAGATTGATGACAACATGCTTGGTAAAGCCCCTAAAGGAACAATGTCAAAATACTATCTTGGTTGGAAAGGAGCTCTTTCTACAATAGAACAAGAGACAGAAAATTACATCCCAAAAAAATTTGAGATAATTAGCTCATCAAACGGTGCTGGAGACATCATAATTACATTGACAAACAAAATAGATGGAGATGGAAATGCAGGAATTACCAAATCTACTGTTTACGGAGATCAAATACTAAAATCGGAAATAACGATTTACGATGCTTCATCATTGTCAGATAGAGCCTTGGAAAAACTCTCTAGACATGAGTTTGGCCACGCCATGGGCCTTGCTCACTCTACTGCCCTGGAGGACCTCATGCATCCTGAAATTAAATCTCCATATCCTTTCATAGCTGATTGCAACATTTCGGCAATAATTGTATTGTATGATGGCAAAGTTGACGATAAGGTGGTTTGTGAAAAATGAGTAATACTTCATGTATTAGGAGAAAGTCTTGACCACTGCAATAATAATTGATGATGATCCTATAATAGCTAAAATGATTAGTGAATTTTTAGAATTAAAAAAAATTCAGGTTTTGGCAATAGGATATAATGGAAAAGACGCTGTGGCTTTGTATCAGAAATTCAATCCCGATGTGGTGTTTTTAGATGTGAAAATGCCCAACTATGATGGTTTTTATGGATTGAAAGAAATCAAAAAACTAAATCCAGGTGCTACTGTAATCATGGTCACCAACGAAGCCGAATCCGATGTGGAAGATAAATTAGTGGAACTAGGAGCATCTGTAGTCATTTACAAATCTCTGGATATGAAACATTTTGTTGAAAAAGTAGAACTTGTTTTAAAAAAACAGTGATTCAAGATATAGTTTTCATTCAATAGTTCCATCACGAGTATGGGGTTTTACATCAATTAGGAAAATTCTACTTAGTACGACTTGCCTGATTGACACATCTTATGCCTCCAACAGCAGAATATTTCATTTAGTAACGGTGTAATTTTCAAAAAAGACAGACGCCAAACTATATTCCATTTCTTCGTCCTAATTCACAATGAAAGCTAAGAAACTAGAATGTGAGGGAAGGAAATGAGTACCTGTCAACACAATTATCAATGTGCTGTTCTCACCCACACTGAACAATTCAAGATATATGCTGATAAATGTAGTAAATGTGATAAGATCAAACAATATCCGTTAAAAGAAGTGAAGATTTTATCACAATTATTTGGTTGATGAAAAATAAAGTTAACAAAACGCATTCTATTCCAAATCATGTCTAAGATTATTCTGGGTAATCTATACAGGATTATACGACATAATCTTACTATGATTACCCATACACAGAGAATTTTGGGTTGGTGGCATAATTTCAATTATTAATAAGGATATTAGAATCATAGCTTAAACTAGGTTTTTTTCTATTTACTAACCCAACCACAACAATACCTACAAATGAATATTCCATCTTTGTTTTAATTTTGGTTTTCTAGTTGTTCTTTTTTTCTTGGATTTTTTTGTACGTGATTTTGGTTTTCTAATTGTTCTTTTTTTCTTGGATTTTTTTGTACGTGATTTTAATTTTCTAGTTGTTCTTTTTTTCTTGGATTTAAAACGCTCAAGCTTAGTTGTTAATTTCTTTAATTGCACTTTTATCATTTCATCCTCAGACTTGACTTGTTGTAGTTCACCAGCAATAGAGTTATTCTCAGATCTTAGGGATTCGTTCTCAGACATTACTTGTTGTAGTTTAATACTCACAGATGCAAGTTCTTCTTTTATCCCTTGAAACTCTGATGTAAGAGAATCTTTTTCTGATTTTACAGATTCGTTCTCAGACTTGATTTGTTGCAGTTCTGATGTAAGAGAATCTTTTTCTGACTTTACAGATTCGTTCTCAGACTTGATTTGTTGCAGTTCTGATGTAAGAGAATCTTTTTCTGATTTTACAGATTCGTTCTCAGACTTGATTTGTTGCAGTTCTGATGTAAGAGAATCTTTTTCTGACTTTACAGATTCGTTCTCAGACTTGATTTGTTGCAGTTCTGATG
>DRGT01000072.1 GCA_011055585.1 Candidatus Nitrosopumilus sp.
GATGGTTGATCAGTTTTTTGAGAAAAACTAGAGCTGATTGGAAACAACAAAAGTGCGAAAAATGCTATCAGTATGATACTTTTCATATGTTCAAATTTACTCAAAGTGTTTAATTTTGTAGGATATACCATAATGTCAACAAGGTAGGTTACTAGGTTTAACCTAATAGAATCATTGATTAGAAAATTAGAAAAAGAAGTTATGAATTAAAATTAGTTTATTTTCGTTTTGCTGTTATGACAATCCAGTAAACTAATCCTGGAGCCAAACCAACAATAAGAGGAATCCATACAGGCCATCCATCTGCTGCTGTTGCCATGTATTTCAGACCCTAACTAATCCTATTTAAATCCATCTTGCATTCTAAAATCCCGAACTGATCGATATAAAAAATTGTAATGGACTGAGAGGGATTTGAACCCTCGACCCCCCGCGTGCAAGGCGGGTATTCTACCAGTCTAAACTATCAGCCCTGAGTTTTGTGAATTCCGTGTTGATTTTAATTGTTGTCTTGGCAAAGATTTTATTTGCTATTTTGCGTTTTTTGTTCATGGTCTTACTAGAATCACAAATTAAACTAAAGACAGGAGATCAAGCACCTGACTTTGATTTAATTGGAATTGATGACAAAAACCATTCACTAAATGACTACAAGGACTATGACGGTTTGCTTGTACTTTTCACATGCAATCACTGTCCTTATGTGAAAGCTAAAGTTGAAGCAATCAAAGAAATTCATGAGAAATTCAAAGACAAAGTTGCACTTGTTGGAATCAATAGCAATGATCCAACAAACTATCCTGATGACAATTTTGAAAACATGAAAAAAACTGCGCAGGAAAAAGGAATAAAATTCGATTATCTAGTTGATGATACTCAAGAAATTGCCAAAAAATATGGCGCAACATGTACTCCAGACCCATTCCTCTTTAACAAGGAAAGAAAGCTAGTTTTTCATGGAAGAATTGACAATGCAATGAATCCAGAAGATACTGCAACTGAAAAAACTATGATAAATAATATCGAAAAATTACTCGCTGGAGAAAAGATTGAAAAGGATTTTGATCCTTCTATTGGATGCTCCATCAAGTGGAAAGAAAATTAAACTTAAATGACTGCTTCAAAGGAATTTTCTGAGGGCCGGTAGCTCAGCTTGGCTGGAGCGTTCGACTGATAAATCTAATTCAGACATCGAAAGGTCGTGAGTTCGAATCTCACTCGGCCCACTATTTTGATTCTGAACTTTCAAAAGTTGTCTGGCACCATTGAATAATATCCATAGGTTTTTCAGAAATTAAATCGGCTTTGATCTCAGTCTTTTTACCAACCTTGCCACACAATACTAAAAACAACTTTTTTCCAAGATTTTCTTTAATGGAATTTACTGCTCCTGAAAAGAAATTCAATCCTTCTTCAGAATCTGAGAAAACTACAACTATCATTATTCCTGTTTTTTGTTTCCACACCTTGCCAAGAAATTTCTGCAAATCCAAATCAAACAAGACATCGATAGCAGATGACATGTCTCCTAATGATGAGACCTTCCATCCATCAGAATAAAGTGCTGCAGCAGTTGCATCAGAAAGAAGAGTGCTTTTTGTGTCTGCTGCCAAGACAATGACATTCTTTTTTGGATTTTCCTCAACTGTAATTAGATTTAACATCTGAACAGAATTTGAAATTATTTTGCTGAGCTGTTTTTCTTCAGAGTTTCCAATTTTTCCATCCTTGTAAAGTTGTTGAGTTGATTCAATTGCGGGAGTAATAATTTCTGTCATAATTTTTTGAACAGTGGTCTCTGAATGAAGACAGTTTCTAATCAAATTGTAGGCGTGATGTTCAGAACCTTCAGTTAGATAATCGATGAATTTTGTTTTTACTTTGAAATAGTCATCAGGGAATCGGAACTGTTCTGCGCCTTCTTCAATATACCAGAGATTTACATTTCCAATCTTTTTTTCTCTAATCAAGCCCTCTGCAGCAAAAACATTCAGATATTTTGTTATCGTAATTCTGTTGACACCAAGTTTTTCTGCTATCTCAACACCAGACATCCCAGTTTTTGAGTCTTGTAATACATCAACCAGTTTTTGTTTAATTTCATCTGTTTGATATCCTCGAGCCATATTGGATTACACTTTTAGTATTGTATAAAGACTAATTCTTGATTTAAAGCACAAAATTCTAAACAATAAACGTTTTATAATAGGTACTTGAAAGTACGGTAAGAGAAGGTAAATTGCCAAAAGAAGGTTTCAAATCAATCACCGTTTCAGAAGTAGTCTATAGTAAATTCTTTGATGTTTATCAAAAAAATAAACAAGACCTTTTGATGAAAGGTGTCAACAGCTTTTCAGGATATGTCACTTACATGCTAGAGGAGATGATGCAAAAGGACAAAACCTTTGCAAAATATGCTCCAAAAATTGAAAAGATTTCAGTTGATGAAGATAGAGTAATTCTAAAAGATACTATCAAAAACAGAATTGCAGAGGTCGCAATGCAAAGGGGAGAGCTATTCTGCCAACTCTGTGAAGATAAAAATTGTGTTCATGTTGGTTTTGCTTGGGCAATTCCGGAAGTTTACGAACTTTTAAACGCAAAAGGAATCAAACGTCCAAAATAGTCAAGTGGAGGAGGTGGGATTTGAACCCACGAACCCCTAAGAGACGGGATCACCCATTTTTATGATCTTAAGTCCCGCGTGTCCAAAAACTAAATTAGTTTTCTTTGGCCAGGCTTGACTACTCCTCCCCTCAGATTAGCTAAACGGTGCTGGAAATTTAACAGTTGAGTTCCATCATAAATTAATCAAGAATTATAAGGATTTTCTACAACAGCAATTTATCGCTTTGATAGCTCAGCCTGGTAGAGCGTTACCTTGGTAAGGTAAAGGTCGCGGGTTCGGATCCCGCTCAAAGCTTTAGTAATTTCTTATCAATAATTCAGAATGACCAGTTCGTTTTTTAGAATCTGAATTGATGGAACGATTTGCTTCTATTTCAAAAACTTTCCAAGAGTTGTTTGAGAATATTTTCAACACTTCTTCAGAATTAGAATTTGATAACATGAATTTGCAGCCTTTAGAATCTAGTTTTTTGCATAGTTTGGAAAGGCGTTTGAGATCATCATATGTGAAATCACGATTTGTGTAGCTTGTGAAATTGGCAGTAGAGC
>DRGT01000073.1 GCA_011055585.1 Candidatus Nitrosopumilus sp.
ATAAAGTGAACCTTATCTATAATAATTCAATAAAATTTATTCATGGTAAAACTAGGCATCATTCAAACTTGTTCTTTTTCTTCTAATGAACAAGGACTTAACAAAGTTTCAAAAAATTTCAATCTAAAAAAATATCAAAAAAGTCGAAAAACTAGGTTTTCAGATTCTAGAAAATTTTCTTAAAATTAATTTCCTTTAACAAATTCTTCACAAGCAGTTTTTGCTTGTGGATCAGTCATTTGTTGAGGAGGATGTTTCATTAAATAAGCGCTAGCAGGGATGAGTGGCCCTCCAATTCCCCTATCAAGAGCAATTTTAGCTAAACGTAATGCATCAATTACAATACCGGCAGAATTTGCTTTATCATCAACTTCCAATCTTACTTCCATGTTGTATGGAATATTTGCCCATTGTCTTCCTTCAATTCTCATGAACATTAATTTTGTATTTTCTAAAAAGGGGATAAAATCAGAAGGGCCAACATAGATTTGATCGTCATCAAGTCTTTCATCTAATTGACTTTGAACACTTTCAGTTTTTGAAATTCTTTTACTGGCTAGTCGTTCTTGTTCTTTCATGTTTAGAAAGTCAGTATTTCCACCTACATTGATTTGATATGTTCGTTCAATTTTAGTTCCACGATCATTACATAATCTTGCAAGTGTTCTGTGAACAATTGTAGCGCCAACCTGGCCTTTAATATCATCACCAATAATTGGAATATTTTTTTCTGCAAATTTTTTGCCCCATTCTTCACCTGATGCAATAAAAGATGGAATACAATTTACAAAAGCTGTGTTTGTATCAAGACACATTTGAGCCCAAAATTGTGTGGCCTTTTCGGAACCAACTGGCAGATACGAAACAAGTATTTCAGTTCCTGTTTCTTTGATTACTTTTTTTATTTCTTCAGCAAGTTCTGATTCTGATTTGTTGCTTTTGATTGGTTTAACTCTATTTTCTACCCAAATTCCAACACCATCAAGTGCAGGGCCTTCATAGACTTTGGCATTTGTTTTTGGCATTTCGTCTTTTGGAATCCATTCTACCAGGTTTGGATACTCATAAATTGCTTCATTGATTGTCTTGCCAATCTTATTTTCACCAACCTCAAATCCACATACAAAATCAATATCATGAATTCCATAACCGCTTAATTCTTGATGAATAATTCCGATAACTTTCTGAGATGGATCTTTTCTATAGTATTCAATGCCTTGAATTAATCCAGAAAAACAATTGCCTATGCCTACCAATCCAACCTTAATTTTATCTGACATTCGCACTTTGTCTTCTTCAGCTGGTTTAAAGTCTTCCCAAATCCAAACTAATTTTTGAGAATATTTTTTCATAATAGGTCAGAATTTTATAACCGCATCCAAGTGTTCATTTCATGATAAAACCTGGGCGCCCAGTAAAAGACATTGAAATCAAAAAAGATACTAGTATAGACAAAATCTTTAATGAAATGTCACAATCTGGAGGTTTTGAATCCACTAGTCTTTCAGCTGGATTAGAAATCTTAACAGAAATGATTTCAGATGAAAAATGTCTAAGATTTCTTTCATGTGTTGCCGCGGTACTGTCTACAGGTCTTCGTGGAATAATAAAAGACATGATTAAGAACAAGTGGTTTGATGTGATGATTACTACTTGTGGGGCATTAGATCATGACATTGCACGATATTTTTCAAATTATAAAGAAGGCTCATTCACTATGGATGATAGTGAATTAGTAAACCAAAACATTCACAGATTAGGTAATGTTCTAGTTCCAATGGAAAGTTATGGTCCACTTATTGAAGAAAAAATGCAGTCATTTTTGGAGGACGAATACAAATCTGGGACTCGTGAAATGTCAACTGCAGATATTTGTAAAATGATTGGAAAACATCTTGGTGAGAATTCATTTTTGTATTGGGCATACAAAAATAATGTTCCAGTAATTGTTCCAGGAATAGTGGATGGCGCAGTAGGAAGTCAAATTTGGCTTTTTTCGCAAAAACATAATGATTTTAAATTAAATCTTATTGCAGATTCAAATCTTTTATCTGGTTTAATTTTCAAAGCTGAAAAATCTGGAGCATTTATGATTGGAGGAGGAATTTCAAAACATCACACTTTGTGGTGGAATCAGTATCGAGATGGCTTAGACTATGCACTTTACATTACAACGGCTCAAGAATTTGATGGTAGTCTAAGTGGGGCGTTAATTAGAGAAGCAATTTCGTGGGGAAAGGTAACTCAAAATGCAAAACAGGCTACCATTCACGCAGAAGCAACTACCATCCTTCCTTTCTTGTATTCAGCTTTACTTTCAAAAATAAAACAGTCTTAGGCAGTAATGCCTGAGCTGTGATCCCATGTGGAATAAAATTTTGGACTTACTTCTAAAATTACAGAAACACCATTTTTCACACCATCTAACAAAAATTTTGCGATTTCATTATCCAAACTTCCCGTATATTTTAACATGATTTTTTCTGCAACAGGCAACATTTGATTAATTTCATATAAAATTTTCACAGTTGCTTTTCCTCTAACACCCTTGTAGGGAATTGTTTCATCATCAATGCAAAAATACACATTGTTATTGTTTTTTATGTTCTGAACTTTTTTTGACGTCTTACTTGTTTCAATATACAATTTTTCATTATCATAAAAATACCAAACTGTATGAATATTAGGTTCAGAATTTTTATCAACAGTTCCCAGTTGAAGATTTAGTTTACTATTCTTTAGAAAATCAATTGTTTGTTGTTGTGTTAATGCTGAACCAAAACCTGGGCTGGCATGTACTATGTTCATAAGTTGCTTCATCCTTTTCTTAGAATGAATTGCATCAAAGCCTCTTTTGTATATTCAATGCCATGTTCGTCTAGAGTGTGTTTTGCAAATTCTGCGATCACATTCTCAATTTCTCCTTCCGCTACGAATTCACACTCAAATCCATAGTCACTGCATTTCAGCTTTGCCATGAGTAAAGTGGTTTTGGCACTGGAATAATAGTTTTCCCAATTCCCATATCCGATTTTGGTTAGCAGTTTTTAAAATTAATAAAAAAGAATGATTTCTATAATATCATATGATGACAGAACCTCCAAAAGCCTCAGGAGGAGATGAAATATGTCCCATTTGTGATAAACCAAAATCAAGGCATACTCCTAACGAAGTGCTTGTTTGTTCTCGGAAAATAAGAGAATATCATGACGCTAAAGAAGAACACGGTAAAGAATAGTTCATCACGATAAACTATTATTCATTGTATTCAAAATAAGATCAAGTTTGTTTCCAAGAATTAGAATTAAGGAATTAAAGCCAATTAACATAGAAGGAGGTTATCTTGTAGATGGTTTTCCATCAGTTGGATTTACAGAAGCAATTGCCACTGAATCATTAATTCACACTACACAGTTTGACTTGGCAGGAATTCTTGATTGTGATGGGTTTCCTCCAGTCAGTCTAATCAAAGACGGTAAACCAAATTATCCGACTAGAATATTTGTGAATGAAAGTTTGAAGGTAGCAGTTTTTTCATCTTATCTTACAATTGCAGAACCAATGCATAGAACAGTAGCTCGTACTATGCTAAGTTGGGCAAGAAAACACAATATTTCACTGATTGTTAGTGGAGTTGCCATAAAATCTCAAGGAAGTAATGAACAGATCTTAGCGGTTGCAAGCACAGATGAGGCAAAAAACAAGTTGAATGAAGCAGGATTTTCTATTTTAACCCACGGTACAATTCCTGGCATTCCTGGTCTTTTACTAAATGAAGGAATGATAAATAATCAAAATGTTATAGTAATTTTGTTTAATGCAATTGGAACTAGTCCTGACTTTAAGGCAAGCGCACAACTGTGTCTTGCAATGTCAAAGCTCATACCTGGAATTTCTTGTGATATTGCAATGCTTCAAAAAGAAGCAGAAAAGGCAGAGAAAAACATCAAAGAGGTCGAAGAAGAAGCTAGAGATCTTAAGAGCTCAATGTACGGTTAACCACAATCAATTATTTCTATCTCCGGTTCACATTCACCATTAAACACGTCTATTCGTTCAACTATACTTGCACAAAATTCTGGGTCTAACGTTTGTTCAAATTTTTCAATGTCATTAAGAATTCCAATGTGTTTTACTGAACATGATGTAAAAATGGTTCCTAATAATATCCCGATTGATACTGCAATAATTATTACAACAATAGTTTTAGTCGTCTTAGTTTTGAGTGATGTCAATTTCTATTGTAGAAACATTACGTTTTTTTCCATCCTGAGAGATCAATGAATCAGAAGCAATTCTAACATCGCTTACTGTATATCCTACAGTATTCATTCTTTTGACAATCATTTGGGAAACATCAACTGCTTGTGTAATTCGCTTTCCTCTCGCCTTTATTGTAACAGTTGGTTGAGTGGATAATTGTGTTAGAGTTGCTGTAACATATGTCATAATTGGTTTTGTTCCAACAAATATTACATTTCGTTCTTTTGTTTCTGTTTTTTCTACTGGAGAGGTAGTTGTTTCAGTTTGAGGTTCTGGAGAAGGTTCTGGTTCAGGTGTTTCTTGAACGGTTTGTTTGGGTTCAGGTGTTGGTTCTGATACTTGAGGAGTTGATTCACCTTCGGTAATTTGTTCAGATTGTTGTTTTTCTTGTTTTGTTTTCTGAAATTCTGAAAATATTTCCTCGGCTTCAGTCGGCTTGTTATTTTCGCTCAAATCGTTATTCCTACAGAATCAGCTTGTTCATTTGGTTTTATTTAATGTTTAAGATTTTTACGTTCAATGTACTCTTCAAAAATTTTTTCCAAATTGTCATTGCCAGAATTTTGCTTAACTTTTTCGACTAATTCCTTTTCTTCAATTTCATAACAATTCAAAATATCTTGAGAATCTTTGTAAACCAGCAAAACTTTATCCTGAAAAATACAATGATAGAGTTTCTCTTTTTCCATCAATTCAGGTTTAATCTTTATTCCATCATCACCAGCAGTAATTGGATTTGTCACAAAAACATTGAAACTATATTATATTTAGATGAAACCCTCCCGATATCATAATATTCTTTTTTTGTTATGAAATACTAATGAATCGGATAATTTTTCACATTGATTTTGATTACTTTTTTGCTCAATGTGAAGAAATTCGTGCTCCTGAATTGAAAACAAAACCTGTTGCGGTGTGTGTTTATTCAGACAGAGGTGGAGATAGTGGAGCAATTGCTACTGCAAACTACATGGCAAGAAAATTTGGAGTAAAATCAGGTATGTCAATACGTTTTGCTAAAAAAAGACTAGAGGAAAGACCAGACACAGTTTTTCTTCCAACAGACTTTGATTACTATTCAGATATGTCAGAAAAAGCCATGAAAATAATTGAGAGATTTGCAGATGTTTTTGAATATGTTGGAAAAGATGAAGCATATCTTGATGTTTCAGAAAAAACAGAAGGAAGTTTTGAAAAGGCAGGTCATCTTGCTCAACAAATCAAAAACACAATTCGTGAAAAAGTAAAGCTCACATGCACTATTGGAATTTCTCCAAACAAACTAGTCTCAAAAATCGCATCAGATTTTAAAAAACCAGATGGACTAACAGTTGTTCCTCCAGAAAAGGTTGAAGCCTTTTTGGATCCGTTAAAGATTAGAGACATTCCAGGAATTGGTAAAAAAACCGAAGAAAAATTCTCTGAAATGAAGCTTGAAACCATATCAGATTTGAAAAAACTTGATGTTTTTTCATTAAATCAACAATTTGGAAGAAAAGGTGGCGCATACATTTACAATTCTGCAAGAGGAATTTATGATGAACCAGTAACTCCTCGTTCTCCAAATATTCAATATTCTAAGATTGTTACTTTGAAAAAAGATTCTAAAGACTTTGATTTTCTTTCAGAGAATCTTGATGAGCTATCTAAAGAAGTTCATGAAATTATTCGAAACAAGGATTTGATGTTCAAATCAGTTGGTGTTCAGTTTGTTCAATCTGATTTATCAAATAAAACAAAATCTAGAATGTTACGAAACCCAACGTCGAGTCTTGATGAACTTATGAAAACAGCAAAACAACTATTGAAAGAAGCGCTAGAAGATCAAACAATTGATGTGAGAAGATTAGGAGTTAAAGTTTCTGAATTATCAGAAATGAAAGGTCAAAGCAATATTGACAGTTATTTTTGAATTATATATGAACATATTATTTTAGAATCATGGCAAAAAAACTAACCAATAATACAAAAATGATTATAATTTTATCAATCGCTGCTATTCTAATTGTATTTTCAACAAACGTTCTTCCTGATTTGATTGATGAAAAACCAACAACTGCATCAGATGAATATCGTTATGAAACAACTTTTCCAGTAGGTCGCCCTTCAGGATCAAATATAAATGAAGAAAATCCTGCTCCATGAGTTAAATTTCAATTCATACTTTGATAATCTGATTTTCAACTAGAAATTTTATTCCATTTAGAAAATCTTGATCAGTTACCTTTCCTTCTGCCCACCATCTTGCAGTATCCTTAACCCAATTAGGAACAAATGGTAACGATGATTGTTGTGCATCATGTGTGGTAGAAATTTGAATTATTCCTTGATTTATCAAAAATTGAATTCCTGAAAGAAAATCTTCTTCTCCAATCAGGCCCTTTGACCACCATTCGGCATTATTTTGAATCCAACTTGGAACAGAAGATGTGCTTGATTTTATTGATGAGGTTTGGATCATTTCAAGTTGTGTTCCCACAATTTCAATTGATTTTGTTTTATAGCTAAACGGAATTGTCAAAGTTCTTTCGTTTGATCCGATTTTTTCTACATATACTGTTTTCCTATCATCAGAAAAAACCTCAAAACTCTCTTCTTCACCATATATTGTCTTTGCATCAATCAATGTTCTTGGTAGCTCAACAGTGAAGTGACCTCCACTGTTTGTATTTAGTGAAAACCGTAAAGAACTCAAGTCCTCATTTGGCATTACAAGTGAAACCGTGCCAGAGGTAATAGAATATACTAAGTTTTGTTGACTGCCAAAGATCTTGATTGACTTTGTTATTTCTTCTGGATGATGAGTTGTGCTAAATGAAAACGCTGTTTCTGCCTCACTTGATTTTGAAGAAACTTTGACTAGATAATTTCCAGAGATTTCCCACGGAGAACTATCAGCTGTAAGTTCTGCGTAAAATCGTTGTTCATAGCTTAGTGTAATCGATTGTGTTTGAATAATTTTTCCTGCTGGATCAATAACTGATAAAACAATTTTAGAACCTGGAGTTGCATCAGCTACTTTACCTGAAATAATTATTTTCTCTCCAAATGTGTAACTATTTTTATCAGCAGATATAGTGATTGGAGAAACAAAAATTATGCGTGGTTCTATTTTTGCAGAATTTGAATATCCTCTATAAACAGCATGAACAAAATCATTTTCGTTGACAAAGATAGAATCTTCAGCACTAATATCTAATGAAAATCCTATTTGTCCAGAAAATACGCCAGAGTTTATTTCGGTTTCAAGTAAATGAAGTGTTAAACCATGTTCAAAAGAATTAGATTTTACTGTGACATAAATGGAATTCTTTATTTGCATATTGGTATTTTGTTTATAATCTTGAACTGTAACTGTCCCATACTCCCCTATTTTGTATCCTGATTTATCCCATAGAGGTAGATATTGTACAGCGTTAGCAATTTGTACTGATGAAAAAATCACCACTACGGTTAAAATCCCAATGAGTAAAAGTGATTTTCTGTGATACACTTAGCTAGTTTAATTAGAAAAATCAGTTAACCGTTTGTTTGTTCAGTTTGATGAACTGTTAATCAGTTCATACTTTTTGATCATCCTTAAGTAAAGTCACAGGTATGGGATTATTGGCATAGGTGTTGTATGAACTTCGATAGGTCTTCGCTAATGTTTTTGCTTGGCTTTAGTCTCTTGTTTTTTTAAACGCCGAGTTTCAATAGTCATTACTACTAGTAAGAATATGAAGAGCCATGGCAGAAACATTATTTCTCCTGCAACTGAATGAAATTCTTCCCATTGTTCTGCATTTGTTGTAACCTTTAATGCATAAACTGATAGTGCAAAAATTCGAATTACGTTAACACCCATTGTTCCTAAAATTCCTAAACCAAAGTAGATTGCTTTTCTGTTTCTTGCAATATTCATTTTGAGCAAAAATGCTCCCATAACTAGAGAGTAAATGATTATACTGTGAACACCAGCTGATGGCCAAAACACTTGAAGTACAAATGGTCCATGATCTCCTCTAAGAAACATCAGATTATCACGTGCAGTGGCTACACCAAGATCAAATAGATTGACTAGGAAAACATTTAGCTGAACAAGATAAGGGACAAAGTATTGTAATGGTCCAAGTGAGTCGTATGGGAAAAATGCATCAAGTGATAGTATAATTGCAGAGCCCCCAAGAAAGATGGGGCCAGCGGGTGCAATCCTAATCCATCTTTTTCCAAAATATATGGAAAGTGCTGCAATTAAAAATGCGCACATTATGATAAAGTCCCACATCCAGGTCCAAGAATAAATTAATTGAACATTGTAAATTTCGGCTCCATTGTTGATGTATTCTCTTAATCCAAACTCTAGTGCAACAAGATAAGCAATTACCATGCCAGTCAAAGGAATAACTACTAAGAGTTTCTTTTTTGATATTCCTATCTTTAATCCGACTAGTTCTGCTACAATAAAAGCCAAGGCAAACAAAAATCCCCCTCGACCTTGGTTCCAGCTTAGACTAAAGGTATCTGGAAACGCTACTAAGGCAAACAGAATTGGACTTGCGATTAATCCAATTGCTATGTACAGATTTTTGTTTTGCACTGGAATATCCAGTAAAAATGCATCATAAAAGGTTAGGGCATGGCATAATTTACCTCTAGAAAAGATATTACTTTGTACAATTTAGTGGAATAATTGACTAAATCATATCCTGATGATACGATAGCTTGGTGTGGAGCTTGCCAGATTGAAGTAAAAGGAAATTCAAATTGGATTGCACACCTTGAATCTGATGAACACAAATCTAATGTGGAACCGCTAAGTGAATCACGACTTGTTAAAGCCGATCAGATTGAACAAAAATCAAGAACCGGAACAAAAATTGCAGTTAGTGTTCTTGCAATAATTATCATTGCATTTGTGTTTTCACCAAACTTGATTCAGTTTGTTGAAGACCAGATGGGTTTAGAGATTATTACTCCAGATACTAAAAACTTGGCAGATATTCCTATTGAAATAACAATCGATGAAACAAGAATTGTAGAACGTCAAACTACTACAGGAGCAAAACTTGAATTTAATCCTGATGTTATTGAACTTCTTGTGCACAAGTTTACAAATGAACAGCGTGTAATGAATGAACTCGAACCTATAAAATTTGATTTTAAAATTTCAGGTATTGCACGTTTACATAGTACTGACATGTCAAATCAAAATTATTTTGCGCATGAGAATCTAGATGGTCTTGATGCATCAGACAGAGCAAGGGATACAGGATATCGTTGTTTTAAATGGATTGGAAATTCATATTATCTTGGTTTGTCTGAAAATATTTTCAGAGGAAATCTTTACGAGTCTATGCAGATACTTGGCGGAGTTCCAGTTTCATATGATTGGCTAAGTAATGAAGAGATAGCTCATATCGCAGTTGATGGTTGGATGAATTCAGAAGGACATCGTAAAAATATTCTAAATTCAAACTTTGACAGTGAAGGAATTGGTGTGTTTATTGATTCGGAAGATAGAGTATATGTTACTCAGAATTTTTGCTAATATTCTTCTAAACCTTTGAGTACTTTTTGGCAGTCTTGGTATGTTTTTACTGCAACGTGAATATTGTATAGTTCTTCGTGGCTAAGATTTTGTTTCATGATATCTTCTTTAGAAATACCAAATCCATGCAATGTATTCCAAATGTTGTCAGATTCAGTTTGCTGATCCTTAACACTAACTAGCTTATACTCTTGCTTTATTGTATCTCTAAATGTTCTAATCTTATCCATGTACTACCCTATACCCTATTTCTTATTTAACATATGGAAATTTAAATATTTTCACCATTCCACACCGGCAATTTAAGTAATCTACGCTGCATTGTATTACAAAAAAGTTACGTTTCCAAATTTGAAAATTTGATTAAGTTCATACTATTTTTATTCACAGCCAGTCCAAGATTCATCTGCAAATTCACTAGTGTCACAATATTGTTTACTAATTTTTGCATGACCACTCTTTACAAGCTCTACACTAAGGTCTTTATCAGAACAAATCACCTTTGCAAGTATTCTATGATATTTATCATGAGGTTGTAGATTGTCTTGATCAACTAGAACGGTAGAACCTTTTTGACAAAGACTAGCAGTAAAATTTGTTGCTTCTTCATATCCTGGTTCACCTTTTTCAGGTGTATCAACTAGAGGTAGTCTAATTTTACATCCTTCAACTTGAATTGTGTCACCATCAAAAATGAATTCTACTTTTCCTTCATAATACAAAGAAGTATCACTGCAATCAACTCGTGGAATAAAAGCAGAAGCTGCAATAATTAGAATTATTATTCCACCTGCAATTGCAAAACCAATTAATGCACCCATACAATAGATTATGTTTTACTATTGATAAGTCTAAAAGAAATCAGAAATCGTTTTTTGTTTCATTAATTTAACAATAGAACCATGTTCAAGCCATTCTTTTCTTGAAATACTCATTGGTTTTGACGCAACATCAAGTGCATTTTCCAAACTTGAAGCAATCACAGGTTGTTGTTTCACAGCTTCTCTTACTCCTTCTCGAATCTGCCAAACCCCAACTGGGATAGCATATTCAGGACGAATTTCTCGTAGCACAAGTGCTCCACTTTGAAGCTCATTTGCAACCAAGTATTCTGCTACAGCTAGTTTTGCTGAATAATATGCCCCAGCTATTTCAGGTGGATGATCAATACCTTTAACACCTTCATGATCAGAACCAAATCCTAAAACTCCATTTGAATACCAAGCCTCTATCATTTCATAGAGCCATCTATGTGGAAACAACACAACTGAAAACAGATTTCCCAAGTGCTCATAGTGATATACTTCGTATCTATCAATTACAGAAAATTCCAAAACTTGTTGCACCAAATCATTTGAGATGATGTCATCTGTTGCAGTGATAGACCAGCGTGTTGGAACAAGTTTTCTTTTCTTGCCCATCATTCCAATACTAAAGCATTTTTGAATTTGTGAAATGTCTATACCAGAATTGTACAGCTTTAGTACAGCATCGTTAGCTAATAAATCTCTATCATAGTAAACCTTCTCAATTTTTCTCTCCACTAGAGAATTAGAAAACTTTGCAGATTTTATTTCACCAATTGGACCAAAGGGAGCATTATATCCATCAAGCAAACCAACTGCACTAGTTGGTTTTGTAAATTGTACATCAGAATCAGTAGCATGTTCAGACATTGCAAGCTCTTGCAAGTTCTCAATGTAACGACCAGTCGGATCATTTACAGGAACTTTTTGAATTCCACGAACTAAATTCAGCCTAAAGTTAACAATTTCATCTAAAGATTTTCCAGCCCATCGTTCTGGTGCATCAAGAATTCCAGTATCACCATGAATTGGTGGAACCATTGGACCAACATTCACTTTAGGATAGTTGTATGTTCCAACAAAAACAGATGGTGGACTTGATCCGCTTATACTATCAGATGAAAACAAGTTCCCATACTTTGAAAGATATTCATTCCATTTTGCTTCAATTGCTGTTCTAATATCGCGAGAAGTAGAAACCACTGATGTTTTATGGAAGTTTTTTCCGAATTAAATATATTGGGTTAACCGTTGTGAACCATTACTGTAAGGGGCAACTTGCTTAAAATCCAGAACGATTAAACTCCCGTTCTAATGGCATTTGCCATTCTTCCCTTACAGTGTTCTATTTCTGATTTTTATGCCTAATTTTGAGATAAAATCAGGTTTAAAACCAAATTCAACTCAAGTCATTTGTGGCTCAAAGAATAGTTTCGTTTCTACCAAGTGCAACTGAATTAATCTATGAGCTTGGTTGCCAAGATGATTTGTTTGGTGTAACACATGAATGTCTTTATCCCGAAGATGCAAAATCAAAACCTCGTGTAATCAATACGGTGATTGATGGAAACTCAATGTCTAGCCCCGAAATTGATAAAAAAACTTGTGAGCTAATGCAAGATGGTAAAGATATTTTCATTCTAGAAGAAGAGAATCTCAAAAAAGCAGCTCCTGATCTAATCATTTCCCAAAATACGTGTGAGGTTTGTGCAGCCCATACAAACCAAATAGAGCAAGCTGTTTCTATTTTAGAAAAAAAGCCACATCTTTATTCTATTGATCCACATAATCTAGAACAGATTCTTGAAAGTGTAACCGTTCTTGCAAAGTTAGTTGGTAAAGAGCAGGAAGGAGAAAGACTTCGTAAATCACTCAGAGAAAGAATTGAATTTATACAGAATCACGCCTTTGAGAAAAAGCCCAAAGTTCTTGCAATAGAATGGGTTAAACCATTTTTTACATCAGGACATTGGGTTCCAGAAATGATAGAGTTAGCTGGTGGAACAAACTTAGTCAGTAAAGTTGGCGAACATTCGAGACGAATGGAAATGGATGAAGTTACAAAAGCAGAACCAGATATCATAATCATGATGCCCTGTGGTTTTGATACAAACAGAACTATATCAGAATACAATATACATCTAAATGATGACAATGCATGGAACAAGCTACAAGCTGTTCAAAACAAAAACATCTATGCAGTTGATGCAAACTCGTATTTTTCAAAACCAAGCATTAGAACCATTACAGGTCTTGAAATTTTAGCAAAAATTCTTCATCCAGAAAAGTTTGATCGAATAAACATCCCAGAAGATTCTTTTAAAAAAATAAAATAATTCCCAGAATTATCTTTCTTCAGATTCATCCAATTCCTCAGTTTCTGAGGTACTGCGATTTGGACGAATCGGGACGAATATTATCGACAACGTTAACAAGTGCAAACAGACGGAAATAGATTTCAAGGTTACTAATCTTTGGTCTTTTTGTTCAATTTTTCTCAATTTATACAGATCAAAGCAAAAATGGTATCAAATGGTATCTATTGGCAAAAATTGACTCAACCAAATTTTTTGATTTCTTGTAAAGCTTCATCAATCAGTGGAAGATCAAATTGAAGATTTTTTGGCTCATCAAATAGATCTAGATATCTTTCATGCATTGTCTCCCCAATTTTTTCAATGTCAGCTTTGTAACAAGTCAAGGCTTTTTCAATTAATGGAACATCAAATTCAACTTGGTTAATCATTTTGGGATCATTTTTGCCAGCACTGATGATCTTTATCACCACATCTACTTTTTGTGCAGTTTTTTTACCTTCTTCAACCACTAGTATTCGAAGGTTCATTGCAGATTCTTGTAATTGTGGATCGTTTCCAACAGTTGAAATTCGTTTTCCATAATGATTCAAAGCCTTCAGAACAATATCGTGTCCTCTACCTCGAAGGTAAATTCCACCAAGCCAGCTTTTTCCTGACATCAAATAACGTAAAATTAACTATGATTTAAAAGAAAAAATTACGACTTGTTGAGCTGGCATTCGATTTTCAATGATCGTACAGTAGTGTAATAGACTAAGCCAAGCAAAGCAATTGCGCCAAGTCGTAATGGAATTTCATATGTTGTTAAAAATGAAGTAGTTACCGCACCAACACTACCAAATGTTGAGATTACTGCAAACCCAATTGGCCCACAGCTACATGCACCAGCAGCAGCGCCAATAAATGATCCAAAAACACTTCCACTGATCTTCTTTTTAGAGATACGCATTATTCTAATTCGATAAATGTTCATTGGAATAACTAATCCCGATAATGCAGATACTATTACAATCAAGGAAAGACCAAACTCTGTTCCTGGCGGTACATGACCTACCACATATGGTTCTAAGAAAATATATTCAGAAATAATTGAGAGAGGGATTAGCATTCCAACAAAAATTGCAGCAGCTAGTACAATGTATGCTTTGTTTGAGAAGACTAGCTTGATTGCTTCCATCTATATCATAGAATCAATTACGTTCTTAAAAACAGAGTAGGGTTGAGCCCCTCCAATTTTTTTAGTATTTCCTTCAGAGTCAATTATAAAGAATGTTGGAGTTCCGTTTGCGCCCTGTTTTCTAGCCTCATCAATGTTGTACGAAACGCGTTTAGAATATTTTCCAGAATCAAGGCAGCTATCGAACAGCTCCATATCCAAGCCTAAACTGAATGCAAATGCCTTTAGGCGTTCAGAGTTTGCCCATCCATTGTCAATGCGTTCTTGTGAATTATACAATAAAATATGAAACTCCCAATACTTGCCTTGATCTTCAGCGCAGTATGTTGCCTGAGCTGCTTTGAGTGAATCACGCCCCAAAATTGCCAAATCAACAAACACAAGGTTTGCTTTTCCAGTATCAATGTAATCTTGAACTAATGCCGGTTTTGTATTATGAAACCACGCATAACATCGTTCACATTGATAATCACCGAACTCTACAATTGTAATTGATGCATTAGGATTACCAAGAATTGGAGATCCCATAGCAGTAGAAATGTCTCCATGCATCCTTTGCATATCTAGATTTACGGTTTCTGAACCAAATTGAGATGCAGATGCTGCAACAATACTAACAATAATGGCAGCTGCAATCCCACCGATGATAATTCCTTTCTTAGCCATCTAAGTTCAAAATTTGTTCTATAATTTAAAAGATTTCTTCCAAATTATGTCTAATTCTTTCTTCTAAAAAATTTGGTTAATTTATCTACTGCCACATCAAGTGGACATGACTCACAAGATACAGATGAATGATTATCAAAATGTTTTTCAAATTTTTCTCTAGATTCAAAAATGGCATCGCATTTTTCACAATAAATTTTGCTTACATTTTTCTTTGAATTTTCCATAATACCATCTTTACATCTTAGAGCTTATAAACATCTGCCAGAAGTTTAATAGTTTACAATAGATTTCTAGACAAATTCATCACTGGGTTTTTCATCTTTGTATTTGGAACTTTATGACTTTATACTGCAAGATACTATGAAAAACCAAAAAAATATTCATTAATTGCATACAATGTGTTTGGGAATCAAAATACAATTGGTGGTTTGAGAACAGAATTTCAAACAAAACAAGTGGCAACTTGTTTTTAAAAACATTATCAAAAGTCTTTTCCACAGTACGATTTTTCTATATCATCTGAACTATCACAGAAAGAAAAAAAATAATCTTTAGTATTTTAAATCATAGATAGTGAATTTTCTGATGATTGTTGTACTCTACCTCATATTGAGTCACAAATCCACAATGAGCACATGAAAACATCTCTGCCACAGGCTTTGCTTTCCGTTCAATTGTTTTTCCAGATAATGATTTTATCAAGATAACATTGGAGTTAGATATTACAGCAAAGTTTCGAGATTCTCCAATTGAATCTAAAAATTCTTTGATGGCATCAATTACCTCGTTTTTATCAATACTTTGAGAATCTTCAATTGGGGATAGAGTAAATTCACCGATTTTTAAAGTAGGAACAGCAGCTACCTGATCTGAAACGTAGACAAGTAATTCATGTTTGATTGATTCCACTTCACTACAGTCTACTGTAAGCATACTATACCATTCAAAATTTCATATTTTAGTTTAACATGGAGAAGATTTTATGACGGAATTATTCACATACCTTTACATAATTTAGACATGAAAGATTCAGAAACATTTGGCGTTGAGAAGGGATTTGGAGAACAAGTAGTCTCATGGCTAAATGGGCAGACAACAAAATCAAAGTCAAAGTTTGAAGCAAGGCTTTATGGTTATGATATTTCAACAAAAAATTTTGGAGAATTTGAAATGTTTTCGTGGATGGGGGACGTTCAAACAGCCAGAAAACTCATTATCAAAGCTAGCAATAGATTCAAAGTCCGAGTAATAGAAGGCGGATACAAACCAAAAGAACGGACATTTACAATGAAACAATCCGATTATGCAATGGTTAGAAAGGGAGACAGAATAATAGGGCATTTAGAATTTGAAACTTCAAGACTTGGTTTTAAAAAATGGAAATTAAAAGATGAAGAACGAAGATAAAATTGGACTAGTTGGTACAGGAATGCTTGGAAATGCAGTTGGATTGCATTTGCTAGAATCAGGTTATTCCTTAACAGCATACAATAGAACCAAAGAAAAAACCGCAGAATTAGAAAAAAAAGGTGCCACAATTGTTGATAGCCCAAAAAAAGTAACAGAGTCCTCAGATCTTGTGATTACATGTGTAAAAGATGCTAGTGCCATTAGACAGGTATCCTTTGAAAAAAATGGCATCATTGAAGGAAAACATGGTGATTTAATTGTGGCAGATATGAGTACCATAAATCCAATAGAAACAAGAAAGATTGCAAGTGAATTCAAAAAAAATGGGATCACTATGCTAGATACTCCTGTGATGGGAGGACCAAATGTTGCAATTAATGGTAAATTAGTTGTAATGGCGTCAGGTGATGAAAATGCATTTAACAAATTCAAAAATGTTTTTGAGACAATTGGAAACCAAGTCTTTTTCCTTGGCAAAAATGGAGTTGCGCATTCAGTAAAGCTTGCAATGAATCTTCAGATTGCAATGCTAGCTCTCGCACTCTCTGAAGGAATTACTTTAGCACGAGCAACATCTGTAGAGCCTGAAGTATTTCTAAAAATTCTAAATTCAACTTATTTTAAAACAGGAATGAGTGAGAATAAAGCCTTCAAGATGATAAAAGATGAATTCAAACCAACATTTACTCTAAATAATCTGAAAAAAGATCTTAACACGATTAATGAGACAGCAAAATCTTTCGGAGTTAAATTACCAATGAGTTCTAGGGCAGAAGAAATCTACAAAAAAGCTATTGAAAATGGATTTGGCGATCTTGATTATACTGGTATTTTGGCTTATCTAAAACAAGCTACAAAGGCAGAGAATTTGCAAAATTAATTTAAGATAAGAGGTTCTGCATAAAATAATGCGACTAAAAGACAAAGTTGCAATTGTAACTGGAGCATCAAGCGATATCGGTACTAGTATTGTAAAGCGATTTGTAGGGGAAGGAGCGATTGTTGTTCTTTTAGGTAGAAAACTTGAATCTTTAGAAAAAGTTCGAAAGGAAGTTGGTAATGAAGAAAAAACAGCTTCAATGACTTGCGACATTACAGATGAAGCACAGATTTCCCAAGCAGTTGATCAAGTTATGGACAAATATGGCAAGATTGACATTTTGGTAAATGGAGCAGGTGCATTAAATGATCCAATTCACTTTCATGAAATGCCAGATGCTGAAATTAAAAAAATGATAGATGTTAACGTTCATGGAGTTTTCAAGCCTACAAAGGCAGTGCTCAATAAAATGAGTCAAGTAAAAAGCGGGGTCATCATAAACATTGGTTCAATTTCAAGTGAGAGGGCAATACCAAGGGTACACTTGGCAGTTTATTCAGCAACTAAAGCTGCTGTAAGCATGTTTACAAAAGCAATTGCAGTTGAATATGCAAGAAGAAATATTCGTTGCAATTGTATTAATCCAGGAATAATTAACTCTGGAATGATCAAACCATATCTTGAAGATCCTAATGCAAGAAAGGTACTTGAAGACAGATTGCCACTAAATAGAATAGGTGAACCAATTGATGTTGCCAATGCAGTTTTGTTTATGGCGTCAGATGAGGCAAATTGGATTACTGGAACAATTCTAGATGTAGATGGCGGAAAATCTGCTTCAGAGGCCTAATCATTAAGTAATGTTTTTGCAAGTAGTTGTGCTAATCGAAGTGGTTCAGGTAATGCACCCTGTAAAGTAAGATCATTAAGAAGGTGTTTTACATCTGATAATTCACAGCCTTCTTTTCTAACAAATACATCAAAAGATGTTTTAAGATTAATTTTTTCTCTATCTCCAAGTTTTTCGTATTCTTCAATTTTTTCTTTCCAAGAGTTTGGAAAGTGATGTTTGATGGCCTTCTCAATTCCTGTGGAGTCTTGATATGTAACTCCAATTACTGGTATCTGTAATTTTTCATGAATTTTTTTTATGTTAACCATATTGTACATCGATATTATAATTCCAGAAATCAAAACATAGCTGATATCAGGCCTGCCAAGTTTTTCATGCATTTTAATAATTTCATCAGTGGCATCATTTCCAGATATAGTAGCATTACCAAAAACAAAGCCATCAATTACAAAATCTCTACGCATCACTATGCCTGCAAGAACTGATTTTTCAGAATCTTGTTTGAAGCTTTCTGCAATAGCAAGTCCTCTCAAACCTTTTTTTTCAAGCCGAAGGTTTCTCACTTTTTCTTCTCCTCAGAAAAGCCATGTAGCTCAAACCTGAAACTACTATTATTACTCCAGTCAATATGGACCAAAAAGTAAATGGTATGAGATCAGATTCGGCCATCTATTATTTTCTAAAGTTAAACATCTAAATACATTTGAAACTGACAAATTTTATGCCTGAAATCATTTGCCAAGATTGTGGGAAACGACTCTATCATGAAAATGAAACCACGCTGAAAATCGAAGAGTCAATTCATAAGAAATTTTGTAGGAAGCAAGAAAATGAAATTCATAGTTATATGCATAGAGATAGTTCTCATCAAGGAACATTTGATTCAGAACGAGAAAATGATCTTTCTGGTAAACCAGTTCTAAAAAAGTAAACTTGAATCTTCACAGGCATGGTAAAAGGAGTTTCTAAGACTAGTGAATGACACCTTATTGCATCTAATTTTAAAAAAATTACCTTACATGAAAGAAGTCTGATACCATTAAATCATGATACCATAGTTGTGCAACATACATTCCAGGTTCATACGGTTTTGATAATACTTGATTAAACTTACCAGCTGGAGTATCTTTAAGTGCAATTTCATCTATACGTTCTCCTTTTTGGTCAAAGATATCAATGAAAATGTCTTCTCTAAAATTAATATAGGGTTTAACAATTGCGCCAGAGAGATATAACGTATCTTGTTCCATATAGACTTCAATGACTGCTGATTTTGAACGCACCGGCAAGTATCTTTCTATCAATTGCTTAAGTTCTGAAAGATCATCCTTCACCTCTGTTGAGTCTCTATTTGCAAGGCCGGTCTTAATATCCTCCAGAACTGGATCAAATTTTGATTCATGTTTTCCATAGTTGGTTTCCCCAAAAACTTCTATAAAGTTCTCTAGTTCTTCATACTCTCTTGCTAACTCTGTACCATCAAGTTCTGTTGTGCCATATTCTCTAACAATTCTTTCTTCAACATTTACCAGCTGTGATGTTTTGTGATCCATGTATTGTAGCATTACTACATAGAGTCCTGGTTCAGTAGGTGCATGCCATTGAGTGAAAAACTTGCCATGTTTTGTATCCGTAAATTCCAAGTTACTATGAATCTCACCTGATGCTTCATAAACTGTCACGTACAAGTCCTGTCTCATGCCTTTTTTCCAAAGACCATCGGGTTTGTTCACAAATCCTTCTAAAATCCAAATATCATTCTCCAAATCATAACTAATATCGTATATGATATTGTCATTTTTTAGAGGAAGATGTTCAGCTAGATAATGTCGTATTTCACTTATCTGAGATTCAGCATCTATAAAATTACCATAGTCAATTAGCTCTGATGCGTCATCAGTCATTGCTACGAATTCATCTGAATAAGGAGCAAAATCGGCATTGTAGAAATTTGATACAGTTGCAGAAAGAAAGTCTAATTGTTTTCTATATTCAATTCTCTTTAGTTCATCAGCACTATATCCTACATCTGAACCAAGTGGTTTATCAGCATATGCAGTTGAAACTTGTCGCCATTCTGAAAATAGATCGCGTACCATAATGTCAGCACTATCTAGATCATTTTGGACTACAAGATTTCTTGCAATGTTTATTCTTTCTTTCATATCTTCTGTAAAGTCTTCATAGCCTGGCAAGAATCTATTATTTACTAATCCTACTTCAATCAAGTTTTCAATTGATTTTGCTCTTTGTAAAATATCACTTGCTCTAATTTTGTATGCATCTTTGGAATAAGAATCCAATTCATCTTTTATTTCAGGGGCTATTTCACTAGCCCATGTTAACAATACTTCGATTCTGTCAATTCTACTAACAGAAGGATTTCCAGCAGCCATTTGCTCAGCTGTGTTTAAAATTTTCAAAGCGTTGTTAATTGTAAACAGATTTTTTTGATCAGCTTGAATTTCAGCCTTGTTTTTCATTGTTTCATACTCAAATTTTAAAATAGAGATTGGACTTCGTTTTTCTCTTAATTCATTCATAGAAGCATCAAATTCTGAAACAATTTCTAAAATTTCATCAATTGATGCTGCGTCTTCAACTTGAAGTAAAAGTGTCTCCCATCCATCAACTAATTCAGAATCAATATTGATGCTTTTGGAGATTTCTACTGCTTTTGAAATTCTAGAAGAAGCATCAATTACTCTTTTCATATTTTTTATTTCTAATTCAGCGTCCAAAATGTTGTCAATTGAGGTTGCCAATTCTAAGTCAGATGCGAGATTATCCCACTCTGGCTTGATTAGATTTGCTAATTCGGAATTATTTTCAGCATCAGATGCTATGAATCGGTCAACATTTTCTAATTCTCTTAAGAGTAAAGCAGTCTCATACAGTTTTGCTACCTTGTCTTTAGGCTCAAGTAATTTTTCAATAGTGTCTTTATTCATTAGAGATGACTTTGTTGTTTCCCATTCATTTTGGACTAAATTAAACAGAGGGCTATCCTTTCTGGAAATTATGTCAAGATATCGTGATTGGGTAAGAAGTTCTACAAGATCATTTAATTCAGCTGAATATACTGGTCCTGTTCCACGTGCAAAGATAAATGCGAGTTCTTCTTTGACATCTCTACTCATTAAAGAGAAATTCTTTGTCATTAAGTTTAGCAGAGTTTCTTCTAATTCCTGGAAAGAAAGAGCTTTATGTGCTTCCACTTTGATTGGATCTACATTTGTTAGTGAGACAAAAACATCGTTTAATTTATCAACACCTGTGTTTGTATCTCCAATTTCATAATAGAAGATTGATGAAAAGATTACTCTATCTATTGACTGTGCAACATCAAATGACATTTTTCCATCTTCAACAAGTTTAGAAGTTGAATCTAATGCTGAAGTTACAGATGTTCTAAATGATGGTTTTATCTCAAAAAGTTCATCTTCAATTAAATAAGATTCCCATAAATCAATATAGAGTTCCTCTAATTCAAGAATGGTGATGCTTGATACACTATCAGATATACTTTGTAATTTTGTTGAATAATCATCCAAGTTTTCATTGGTTTTTTCTCCAATAGAGTTAATTTTATCAGAAACTAATTGTACTGCTAAATCAAAATATTCAGAACCAGTTGGTTCAGCATAAATGGAGTTAGATACTGAAAAATAAGACTGTGTAGAATAATCACCATAAAATATTCTAATTTCATATTCTCCAGTTATTGCACAAACTTTTCCTTTAAGTGGTATAGGTTCTGTGATAAACAAACCATTTGATAATGGAACTAGTTGTTGTATTTGACATAAGTCACCATTTGGATTAATTATCTGCATGATAAGAAATGCATCAGGCAAAACATTTGCAAGACTTCCAAATACAAAGATGCTTTCTCCTTTTTCAAAAGTGCCAAAATTATCTAAAAGAGTGATTCTATCTGAGGCCTGGCTAAATACAGTAGATGGTACTAGCAAAATAAAAGCAAATGCTATGACAATAAATGGTTTATTCACAAAGATCAGAAACTCAAGAATCCATACTTAAGGATTTGGCAGTAATGATCCGAATTTACTATTATTTAGAATCAATTTTGCCTGAATTCAAGCAAATACAGATACACGAACATATTCACTATCTTGATTATTTTCTAGGTCAGAACCGTGAACATTGTTAACATGGAACATGCAATAATCATGAAATTGTTCAATTGTTCTCACACCGCAATTTTGGCAAATCATACTAATGGTCTCTTTACACTCTGCACATTGAGTACATTTTACCAATACTCCACCACATTTTCTGCATGATTCATCAGGCATTTCTTTTCAATACGATTTTTAAAAATCTGAATATAAGGTAAGCGTAGAAATTGTTCTACTCAATGATCAGTGAAAATGACCCCATACCCTGTTACACCTTAAGAAAAGTGGTGAAAAGTTGACCACAGATAAAGTAAAAAAAACATTTGACAAATGGGCAATAATTGGAAGAGCAGAATTAATGGAACGTGAACATGCAAAGTCAGTTGATAAATTTTTAAATTCTGTTTCTTTTAACAAACCATTTATGTTTCTTGACGTTGGTTGTGGGAACGGTTGGGTAGTCAGAAAAATTGCAGAGATGAAATTTTGTAAAAAAGTTGTGGGCATAGATAAAAGTAAAAACATGATTAAAAATTCAAAATCAAAGAAAAAATTTTCTAAAGAAGAATTTTTTCAAGCAGATATACAGTCATGGAAGTATAGAGGAAAATTTGATTATATTTTTTCAATGGAATCAATTTATTATTCAGAGTCATTAGATTTAGCACTAAAGAAAATTTTTAAACTCTTAAAAAATGGAGGTCAATTTTTTTGTGGTACTGATTTTTATAAAGACAATAAAGCAACATCAGGCTGGTCAAAGCAAATGAAACTTGAAATGCATTTACGATCAAAAAAAGAATGGCGAGAATTATTCAAAAAACATGGTTTTAAAACAAAAACTAAACAAGTTAAAGATCCTAAAAGTCGAAAAAAGTGGAAAAGAGAGTTTGGTACTTTATTTATTATTGGAACAAAATAGCTGTTTACTTTTCAATTTTTTTGGAATTTAATTTACTCTTTACATATAAGAGTATTCCAATTGCAATTGCTCCAGCAACAATTACCAAATATCCATAATTATTTGTGGATATTTGACTTTGTTGAGTTTCAGAAAATGTAGGCTTTGGCAACTCCTGTGTCGGATTATCAACGACTAGAAAACTTGTACTAAAAATGTCAGGCCGTAGAACAGTATCCGACATTGCAAATACCTTCAAATCATTGGCCCCAATCAAAAACCGCTCTGTTTTTTCTTTAGACAAGGTCAAGGTAGTTTGTTTGCCACTTACCTGCTCAACGCCAGATTCTACTATATTTCCTTCAGAATTTGTCAAAAAGTATTGGATTCTAGTTGTATCTTTGGTTTGAATCGGAATAGAGAGTTCTTCACCTTTGACGACTAATTCTGGTAATTCTACATTTTCAATCTGAGGAAATTGGACTATCTCAAATTCTGACCAGATTCCTGATTCTAGTGGATATGTGGGATCATCAAAAGCATTGATGGTTATGGTTCTAGATTCTGGAGAGTAGCTGTCTAGAAAAAATGGACCATTGCTTATAATTGCATGATTATTTTCTTGAATCCAATTTATTGATGCGTCATAACGTGATTCAAAATATTTTGGATTTGATTCAAAAGATTTCAAAGCAGATGGAATATGATTAGAGTTTTTAAAATCAGAAAGATATCCTTCTATAATTTTTGCATCATTTGGAACAATTAATGAAAGCCAATTAACATTTTTACTAGTTGCGCCGGAACGAGAAAATGAAACCTTTCCATCAATTACTGATTGTTCCATTGCAGAAATTAATTCCCATGGCATTACACTCCACATTGATGTCCAATCAGCAATTTCTGATTTATCAAAGTGCCAATAATCAACATATACTTCGATTGTATCCTCATCAAGTGGTTTAACACCAATTATTGTATTGACAACTTGAATTGCTCTTGGAGTAAATTCGGTATCAAATGTTTTATCACCTTCACCAATATCTGAACCCCATTCAATTGTAAAGTAAAGTGAATGTAAAATGTCATTCATATCCATTTTTTGGCCATGATGCCAATTACCAAATAAAAGATCAAATGTGACTTTACTTGTTGATTTTGCGTCTGCTTCAACATTTTTCCATGTTTGCTGAGAAGGATCCCAGATTATTGCATCATCAGGTAAATCAATTGTTCCATCAGGTCCTGCTGTTTCCACATTCCATGAAGTTCTAATTGGAAATGTCAAACCGGTGTATGGATGTTTGAAAACACCTGGGTCAGAAATTACTCCCCAAATATGCCTACTATAACTATCGCTTAAACCCATAATTGGGTTCCAAGCACCTTGATAGATTTGTTTGACACCAATCACCAAATTATCAGAATCACTTTGAACATTTATTGGAGTAAATCGGCTTGGAACTCCAGCGCCAAAGTCATTAATGACTCCATTAACTTTTTCATTTACAACATATTGATCAAGTTTACTAGCAATAAAAATTCGAACAGATTCGTTTAATCCCTCAACAATTGCTTGCTGAATTAATTCAGTTCTTTCTTCAGCAGATTTAAAATCACCAGTATATATTCTCTGAGTAAGCGAATCAAGGTTTTCGTTTTGATAATTCCAATATGTAGGATTATTGAATCCTGGCATGTTTGAGAACCAAGGAGAATACATTTGTGCTAGTCCAACAGAATCATACCTTACAAATGCCGAGCTAGCCCATCCTTCCGTGTAAAGATGCCATTTAACATCAACAGGGTTTGAACCATAAACAACAACGAATGCTTTGTTTAGATCACCAAAGTCTTTGTTAACAATGAATCCAATTTTTTGAAGCTCAGATGAAATTAACTCCCCAATTGATTTTCTTACTGTGTCATCACTTCTAATGAATATCGTTATTTCAATTGGTTTTCCATTAATTGACCAGAGACCATCAATTTTTTTAGCACCATTTGCAACAAGCGCTTCAGATATCATATTTTCAGCAAGTGTTGGATTGTACCTAAAATGAAATGATTCTAGCTGATTTATGATTGAAAGATAATCAGGATTATAAGGACTATAATATGAAATCATTTCAGATCCATATCCTCCCATTAATTCATTTACAATTAATTTTCTATCAATGAGATAATTTAGTGCAAAACGAACTTCTTTTATTGAAAACGGATTAAATTCATCTGATACTCCAGGATTTACAAGGATGCTATATGAGCCACCTGTTGATTCAAAAACTTGAATTCCTTCTCTTGATTCAGTGCTTTCAATTCTGTCTGATGAGATTCTAAAGTAATACATGTCCAGATTGCCATTTCTAACTTCCTCTAAAGCAGTATTCTCATCAAGATATTGAATGAATTTAATTTCATTTACTTTAGAGCCTTTTTCAGCAAAAACTAAATCGATACTAGAAAATCCTAATAAGAATACTAGAATGCAGCAAAGGAGTAGTTTCATAAAATTGCATTTACAACTGACATAATTAAAGATCTTTAATCAAACTTTTTGCCATTCATTCTTATACTAGCAAAAATTGGATTATTCAATGTCCGAAGAAAGGAAAATGTATCCTATGAAATGTGCTGATTGCGGCAAAGACTCAGAAGTACCTTTTGAACCAAAACCAGATAGACCAGTGTATTGTAGAGAATGTTTACCAAAACATAGAAAATTTCAACCAAGAAGATTCTAAGCTGAAATATGCTTAATCGCTATTTTTTTAAAATTGAATTTTGCCACAACTATTTTCCAAACTTTTGTATAACATTTAAAAAAAATGTTGGCAGTGTTTCTTAAACCATACATTCAAGGACTTGATGGAATTATTCCAGGTGGAATTTCAATAGCGGATTTTTCCATAGTGTCAAAAACTGATCAATCAACTGCAAAAAAAATCCTTGATGAGTTGGCTAAAAACGGAATTGGTTCAAAGGATGGAGATTTATTTAATTTTAATTCAGGTGATAGATTAAAGTCTGCTCTTTCTATTTTAGAAAAGGGTGCGACCATTGATGAGGTATCAGAACATATTGATTGGAAAGACTTTGAAGGACTTGTTGCAGAAATTTTAGAATCAAAAGGTTTTGGTACAATAAGAAATATGATTTTGACAAAGCCCAGAATGGAAATAGATGTAGTCGGTATCAAGATTGGAGTGGCAATATTGATTGATTGTAAGCACTGGAAAAGAACTAGTACATCTGCCATTCAGACAGCAGTAAAAAAACAGATTAAAAGAACAAAGAGATATGTTTCTCAAACACAGGGAGCAATGGCCATTCCAGTAATTGTTACACTTTATGAGGAAAAAGCGTCTTTTATAAACAGGGTTCCAATAGTGCCAATTCAAAAATTTTCTTCATTTGTAGATGAGTTTTATGGAAATTTAGATGAAGTTGAAATTATAAAATCAAACTAGCCAAAAGCAAAACAAATCCGCCAATTGCAAATCCCTTTGTCAACCGCAAAGATTTGTCAAGCGCGTTTGAATAATCCTCAAAAATTTTTGGCCCCATCACTTTAACATTTGTTTGATTTTCAATTATTTCAAACTTGGCGGGCTGAACATTTTTCTCTGAGTTTTTAGCAATATCCATATACCAAGATGATAGCGTTTGTGGATCTGTGACGAATCCTAATTGATAATATCCTTGTTTGTTTCTAACTTTAACTGAAGCGTAATGTGTATCTGAAGTACAAAGCTCTAATAGATTATAATTATTTTTTGTAAAATGTTCTATGATTTTTTCTCTCACACCATTTTCCATATTGTTTGCATCAGCCCATCCAAGAAAATATTTTCTATTATTAATTTTTAAACACAAAACACTAATTCCACCCATTCCTAGATCATGTACATTAAGATTCATGTTTTTTGAATTCGCGTAACCAAATTCTAGAGGATGATTTTCTTTGGTCATTAATGTGTCAAGACAAGATTTTGCTGCCGTTAACATGTCTTCTGAATTTGTTTTAGAAATTTCTTTTCCCATTGCATTATGACAATCTACAACCATCACTCTTTCAAACATCCTATTTTTGGAATATTGTTCAATCTCTGTTTTCACATAACTTGGTAAATCTTCCATACCGTGTGGGGATAAGGACAAAAACAACAAAGCATTTTTGTCAAATAATATTCCAGTTGCTCTGGCTTTGTTTATTTGAACAGTTACGGGTTCAGTACATGTTAAACCTTCTTGAGAAATTGAATCAGTTGAAAGACTCTTCAAATAATTATCAACCTCATTTTTAGAAGGAAGATTAAGTGAATGATCAGATATACTATGCAGCACCATGGCTGAAGAATCAAGATTTTTGTAAATCAGATATGGGATATTGCTTCCTCCAATTGGATGATATGGACCAGGATGAATTTCTGGCAAAACTAACCTAAATTCAGAGTTTTGGTCTTTAGTTTTTAATCTAATTTGAGAAGTGTAAACGGTTTTCGGTTTTGAGCGCTTTTCAATAAGAGACTCCATTTCACACAAATCATTTTTTCCAATAGATGAGAGATAGGCCTGAATAAGTTTATGTGTGCTTTTAACTTCTGGTCTACCTACTTTATCCGTAAAATAAGTCCAAGTACTAGCCAATGTAAGAAATACAATTCCAAATCCTAAAGCTAATGGGTCTCCAAGTGTGGTAATCCACATGTTTTGTGGAATTAATGCCAAAAACATGGCGAGTGGTTGTAACAAACACAATACCAAAGCCTTTCTAATCGTTAGGCCAAGAACGGTAGTGAGTAATCCAATTCTAAAGCTTGCAAACAAAAACATGCCAACGGTAATGACAAATAATGAAGGTTCAATTTTTGAGAATACTGAAACAGATGCTAATCCTAATAGTGCAAGTATGAGCCAAATTACATTTCCAAAGAACGACATATGAAGTGCTTTTGAATATTCTTTATTTTTAATAAAACGAGAATCAATTAATTGTGTAGCAACAAGAGCTGCTAACACCAAACCCAATCTAAGAAAAATTTCATCGCTTTGAAGATACCAGTAAACGGTTGTTGCAACTAGTAATCCTACAGTTCCAATAGAAAAGGCTAATGATTGATAACGATGAGCTGGGGTCAGTAACGAAAATGAATACCTCCTATGAATACGTGAAACATGGTCTTGTGATTTTTCCATTTTTTAATCACGGCGCGAGAAACATGTCAATTGCCCATGAAAGTGCAATAAGACTAATTGGAATAGTTACCACGATTTTTGGATCTATTTTAAATCCTTTAGTTTCATCTTCAAAGAATCTTAACAGCCCTGCACTGGACGCTGGAAGTGGCGCACTTTTCTTTTTGTCACCCATGGTTGCTTTACCAAGTCAGGATTTTAGAATAAAAACTTTATTGTTGGTTTTTCAGTTTAGAAATGCTTTCTATGAGTGAATTTATTAATTTTAGAATTTTTTGCTGTTTTTCATGATCCTTTTCTTGCTCAAGTTCCTTGGAAAGGGCTTGAAGTTTTTTCTCTAGGATTTCAATTGCGGGAGAGGATTTTTCTTCTTTTTTCTCCTTTGGTTCAATTTTTTGTGTTTTATCAGGTTCTTTACCACACATTACACATAATGCATTGCCATTCATCATTACCCGAACGCCTTTACAATATGGACATGGCTCACTAAGC
>DRGT01000074.1 GCA_011055585.1 Candidatus Nitrosopumilus sp.
AACTTATTTTCAAATCAGTTTCTTTACTTGTTCCAATAATTCCACAAAAAGTTGTCTTGTTTCCATTCTCAGTTGCTTTTTGTGCCATAATCAAATCTTCCATAGAATCACCAACAAAAATTGTGTGAGATGAGTTTAATTCATTTATTGAACGCAAAAGAGATTCTGGATTTGGTTTTGCAAGTTCTCGTGGTTCGTCCTCTAAAAATACTGAATTTTTAGTATTGAATTGATCTAAGATTTCTTTTAATGAATAACTGATAGAGGCATATCCTCTTCCTGTAACAATAGCAATGTTTTGATTGAATTTTTTTTGTAATTTATCTAACAATTCTTTTGATACGATTACTTTATCATTTTCAATGAATCCATTTTCAGTAAATTGTGATGTTTTTTTGAATAGTTTTTGGTATAGTTCTGGGCCATAGAATAATTGATCAAAAACTGAGTAGAGTGGATTATCAGAATGTCTTCCAGGATAATCTAATTTTTTCCTAATTTCTGAAATATCAACACCGATACTATCAAGATATTTTTCTACTGATTTTATGCCTGTTTCATCAGCGTTTTGAATTACTTGAAAAATAAATTCAGCTCCATCCTTGTTTAGTTTTTTGGCAGCTGTTAATGAAATAATTGAAGCATATGTCAAATCAACTTCATCATTGAATCCACCGGTTTTTTTAAAAGCATCAATAATTTGACTAGTCACTGGAATTGCGTTTGAAACTTTAGCATATTCTTTAAGGATAAAATCAGTTGTTTTGATTATTACTTCATCATACGAATTTGTAACATCAATTAGTACTCCATCACAATCAAAAATTATTGCATCGACATCATTTAGTGAAATGGGATCATCAACATAGATACCATCATCCATTTTTGAAAGGGTCATTCTAATAGATCACGTATTGCCAACAAGAATTTTGAGTTCATTTCTTTTGTACCAACTGTGACTCGTAAGCATCCTTGATGCTTTCCAATTTTCCCAAGTTTTCTTATGGAAATTCCTTGTTCAATCAAGGCTGTAAAGATGCGGCTATCTGCTCCACGAGCATCAAATAGTACGAAATTTGCCTTTGAACCAAAGACCTCAAAAGCATCATATTTTCTAAGATTTTCGATAATTCTTTTTCTTTCTTTTTTTATTGTGGTTACTGCATCTGACATTATCTTTGGTTTTTGAAGTGCTAAGATTCCTGCCTCTATTGCTAATGAATTGAGTGGATAAGGATATTGTATAACTCTAGAAAATACATCAACAATGTTTTTGTTTGAAACAAAGTAACCAAGTCTTAGACCTGCAAGCCCAAATGTTTTTGAAAATGTTTGAACTACTATGAGATTATCTTTAGATTTTGCCAAATTAATTAATGAGTAATCTCCAAATTCTCCATAAGCTTCATCAACAATTACTAATCCATTAAATTGTTTTACAAGTTTTTCTAAATCTTTTTTTAGAAATTGAAAGCCTGTTGGATTGTTTGGAGAATCTAAGTAAAGAATGTCTGCATTTTTTGATTTTGAAATAAATTTGTTCAAATCCAAAGTCATGTCTTTTGAGAATGGAATTTTTATGGTTGGGACAGAGTAGAGTTTACATCTTTCTTCAAAAAAGCCAAAAGTAGGATCTGATGTTAAGATTCTAGTTTGTTTTGTAGCAAAATTTGCTAAAAATAAATCAAGAATTTGATCAGAACCGTTCCCAATTCCAACCATGTTTTGTGAAACTTTGAGATATTTTGATAATGCTAAAACTAATTTCTCCGTACGTCCTAATGGATATTCTCTAACATCAGAAATTTTTCTAGCATTCTGAATAAGATCTTGTTGATATTGTTTTCCAATCACAAAGTTTTCATTTGAATCAAGTTTTAGTGCTCCAGTAAATTTTTCTGGTTTTTGATATCCTTTTAGATTAGAATATTCTCTGACTTTTTTCTTAAACCAATCTTTTTTCATTCTAATCTACTCCTTACAGATTCATAGTGGTTTGGAAGACCCTCTGCAGTTGTTAATATCTCCAAGGATTTTGAAAGTTTTCGTAAAGATGATTTTGATGACTCTACTTTGGTTCTTAGTTTTACAAAGTCCAATACTGATAGTGAGCCCCTAACCCTACCAAATTTGTTCGTAGGAAGGATGTGATTTGAGCCTAATAGATAATCACTGGCTGATGCTGGAGTATATTTTCCAATCAGTACTATTCCTGGAGTAGTTATTTTTTCAGCAATTTTGTTTTGATTTCTTGCCATAATTTGCAAGTGTTCTGGGGCTAGTTTGTTTGCAAGTTTGATTACATCAGAATTTGATTTGCAAACAGCAATGAAACCATTTTTACTAAGACTTTTTTTCACAATATTACTTCGTTTTGATTTTTTAATTTTCTTTTTGAGAGTATGGTTAACTAATTTAGCAAATGATAATGAAGTTGTTATTAAAAAACAAAATGTTTCAGTACTGTGTTCTGCTTGAGTTATCAAATCTGCTGCAACAAAGTTTGGGTCTGCAGAATTATCAGCTATAATTCCAATTTCAGTTGGCCCTGCAAGCATATCAATTGATGTAGTATTACTTACAAGTGATTTTGCTAGAGTTACAAAAGAACCTCCAGGACCTACAATTTTATCTACCTTTTGAATTGTTTTAGTTCCAAATGAGAGAGCAGCTATTGCTTGTGCACCACCTGTTTTATAAATTTCAGTTGCCCCAGAAATATCAGCAGCTACAATTGTAAGTGGATCTAACATTCCTTCTTTATTTGGAGGAGTAGTAACTACTATTCTTTTTACACCAGCAATCTTTGCAGGTACAACTGACATAATTGCTGAGCTTGGGTATCTTGCCAGACCTCCAGGAACATAGCATCCTATACTTTCAATTGGTGAAAATGATTTAGAAATTTTTATCCCATCAATGTTGATTTTAGAATTTTTTAATAGATTTTTTATTGTGTTTTCAGTTTTTGATAATCTAGATTTAGCTAGTTTTATTGCAGAAATTTCTTTTTTGGATACTTTAGAGTAAGCATCATCTATCTCTTTTTTTGATAATCGTAATGATCCAAGTGCAGCTCCACCAAATTTTTTTTCATAACGTTTTACTGCCAAATCTCCATTCTTTTTAACATCTGAAAGAATGGATTTGACTATCTTTTCATTCTGTTTTGATGGTTTAGGTGAGGCTGAATCTGCGAAATTCTCTATATTACGAGGAATGATGATTTTCATCAATTTTCTTCGTCACGTTTTATCTCCTCTAATTCGAGAATTTGTCTTGGTTCATGAACTACTAGTCCTTGAGCGATCTTTCTCAGTTTGGGAATGAGTATGTGATAGTCAGATTTTAGAATCACAGTGTTTACTCCACACCAGCCTTTTTCGCTTAGTGGACTAACAGTTGGTTTTTTGAGTGCTGGAATTTGCTTGAGTAGTTTTTTGAGATTTTTTTCTTTGACATTTAGATAAATGTGTAAATATTTTCTTCCATGTACTGCTCCCCTCATCAAAGTAACAATGTCGTAGATTTTTTCTCTCTTTGCTTTATCTTTTAACGAGTTCTTATTTGCAATCAAGTGAGCGGTTGATTCAAGAACTTGATCAACAATTTTGAGTTTATTTTGCTTTAGGGTTGCTCCAGTTTCGGTAACATCCATTATTGCATCAACATCCTCAGGAGGTTTTGCTTCTGTTGCTCCAAATGATAAATGAATTTGAACATTTTTGTTTTTTCCAAGACGCACCCAAGGTGTTACAATTAATGGATCTTTTGAACCATAATATTTTTTGTATGATTTACACTGTTTTATGAATTTAGAAGCTGTTGTAAGATATTCAGTAGAAATTCGAAGGATTTTTTTCTTTTTTGCAAAGTCTACAATCATAGAATCAATGTTTTTGTAACGATAAGAGTCAGGAAATGCAATTACTAATTTTATTCTACCGTATTCTAAATCTAAAATTGGTTCAACATCAGCTTTTGTTTCACCGACCCAATCTTTTCCAGTTATTCCAACATCGTATAGGCCGTCTGCCACTAGTGTTGGAATTTCTTGTGGTCTTAACATCTTTACCATTATTTGTGGATCATCAAGAAATACTCTGTAAGTTCTACTCTTACGATTAACCTTAGTCCAAGATCTTTCTAGTATCTTGAACGTGGCCTCCTCTAAACTACCCTTTGGAATTGCGAATTTTACCTTTGACAATCCTTTCCCTCTCACAAAGCAGCTATATAATTTTCTGTTTAAATTTAGTCTAGCAATTCCTTTGCTCTATTAAGTGAGATATTATTCTCTTGAACCATTTTCTTCACGATTTCATCAATATGTTCTGCTTTTGCTCCAGCAGCTGAAGCAAGATTTCTTGCATGAAGTTTCATGTGACCTTTTTGAATTCCTTCGGTTGCAAGTGCTCTAAGTGCACTAAAGTTTTGAGCCAAACCTGTTGCCGTAATGACGCATGCAAGCTCTCTTGCAGAGGCAACACCAAGAATCTTTGTACAAATTTTTGCTGTAGGATGAACGTTGATTATTCCTCCCACAATACCCACAGATAATGGTAATTCGAGTTTACCAACTAGATTTCCTTCAGCATCTTTTGACCATTCTGTAAGAGAGCTGTATTTTCCTGAATGAGCCGCATATGCATTTGCAGCAGCTTCAATTGCCCTACTATCTTGCCCTGTTGCATTTGCTACAGATATAATTCCATTCATTACTCCTTTGTTGTGAGTTACCGCTCTGTAAACATCGTTTGCAGCAAATTGAAAAGCTAAGATAATGTTGTCAACGATTTCTTCACCGCCAACTCCTTCTTTGTCAAATATGGCGGTGGCTTTTACCATACGTCTTGTAGAATAGTTTGACAAAATTCGTAATAGAGTTTTTCCTCCAGTGAGTTTTCCAATTAGGGGTGCAACTGCTTCACACATTGAATTTGTAACATTTGCACCCATTGCATCACCAACATCAATTAAAAGCTCGACAATCAACATCTTACCAGAATCAGTTTGTATTTCTCTACAAGAAACTTCTTTTGCGCCTTTACCTATTTTTGAAAGGGTATTGCTTTGTGAATTTGCAATTTTAAGTATTTCCTTTGATGATTCTTCAATTTTGGAAATTGCAGTTAAATCAGCATTCAAAACTTGAATTTGTCCAATGCTATAGGACTCATTGGCATCAACCTTGAAACCACCTTTAATTCTAGCAATTTTTGCAGCCTTTGATGCAGCAGCTATTACTGATGGTTCTTCAATCACCATTGGGACTAGATAGTCTTTGTCGTTAATTTTGAAATTTGTTGCAATACCTAATGGGAGAGAAAATGTACCAATTGCATTTTCAACCATTTTGTCTGCATTTTCAAAAGTTATGCCACCTGAGTTTTCTAAAATTTCAAGTTCTTCCTGGGACAAATTGGCAAAATTTTTCACTATGTCTAGTCTTTCTTTTTGACTTTTTTCAAAAAATTTTGATATTGACGAGTCTTTCAATTTACTTCATTATCCTCAATAATTTGTCATCAGAACTGTCTGGAAAACCTTTTCCATCAGTATTTGATGTTATTACATAGAGATTTCCATCCGGTCCTTCATTTACGTCTCGTATTCTGCCAATTCCACCCAGAATACTTTTTTGGGAAATTAGGCCTTCTTCGCTAATTTCTAGTTGGTAAAGGTGGGGGGATCTAAGAGAGGCCATTATCATGTAGCCTTGAAGGTCAAGTTTATCACCTGAATAGATTACAATTCCCCCTGGTTCAATGCCAGGATCATAACACACTATTGCATCTACAAAGTCTCCACCTGAACACTGCTGTAAAGGCCACCCATAATTTTGGCCCGAATGAATAATGTTAATTTCATCATTTTTAGTTGGACCAAAGTCAGTAACATAGAGATTTCCTAATTCATCCCATGCCATTCCTTGAGGATTTCTAAAACCTAAAGAAAAAACAGGTGAATTCTCAAATGGGTTATCATTTGGAATTGATCCGTCGTCATTTAATCTTAAAATTTTTCCAGCAAGTGATTCTAGTTCTTGTGGAAGATGAGAAGAATCAGAAACAGAGCCTGTGCCAACATAGAGTTTTTCGTCAGGTCCAAATTTTATTACACCGCCATTACTAAATTTTGAACCTGGAATTTTATCAAAAATTGTTTCAGCATCTTCCAGTTTGTTCTGTGATTCTTTGATTTTCAAAATTTTATTCCACAGATTTCCTTCTTCTTCATAAGTATAGTAGACATACAAATAATGATTGTTTGAAAAGTCTGGATGAGTTTCAATTCCAATCAATCCACCATCAAAGACATCTGCTACTCTCAAAGTTGCTAAAGGTTCTTCTAACAGGATGTCATTTTGAATTACTCGTACTTTGCCAATTTTTTCTATAACAAAGATTCTATCATCACCAAAAGCTATTGCTCTAGGTTTTTTAAGATTTGTTGCAAGTACTACTACTGAATCGGTTCCTTCAATAGTTGTTGTTGGTTTTGGTAAAGGAACCGGTTCACTTGGAGATGAAATTAAAATTATTGAAATAATAATAGCAGCTACAATTCCGGCAATTCGTAATTTCTTATTCACAAGTTTGAGTTTTTCAATTCCTATTAATTACTTTCAGGAATTTGATAAAGCGTATATACTGCCGTTAACTCTCATTGTTTCAGCGGGGTGGGGAAGTCAGACTGCTTTAGGGCGAAGTCATCCCGGCGGGCTCATAATCATTAAGATAAGATACCCGCAGCTCAGTAGTTCAAATCTACTCCCCGCTATCTAATTCTTAAAAATCCTAAACCAAGAAACTGAATCATCAAATTGTATATTCCTGTTTAAAATTCCAATTCGTTGTCTTGGCCTTGTCAAATGTCTGTGCGCAGATACAATGGGTAGATACGTTTGTTTTTTGATTTTTCTTTGAACTACTTCAATTTTTTTTGATTTGACTTTTTTCCCACATTTCACACATTGAAATCCTTGGTTTTTTCCCTTTGATTTCATTTTCTTGTTACATTTTGTGCATAAGGGATTTGTTAGTTTTAGATTTTTTTTCAAATTTAGAATTTTAATAAATTCGATGTTTACTACTCTTGGATATTTTTTTGAGGCTTTTCTTACAGCCCCTCCAATCATTACTTTATCGCCTTTTCTCAAATGCATCATTTCAGATGCTAATCCTGTAGGTTCGTATACAGCACATCTTACTTTATTTCCTTTTGAAATAATTGAAAAGAATGCATGACCACCTTTTTCCATTTTTGGATCATCTAAAACATAGCCTGTAATTTTTCCAGAAGAATATGGTTTTAATTCTGAAACATCAATTTCGTTTTTTAAATGTGCTGATGTTCCTTGATTGGATTTAAAGATTAGATATCCATCAAGTTTTTCTTGTGTTTTGATTAATTTTGCAGCTTGTAGTAATGATTTTGTATTTTCACCTCTAATTCCATAAAATACTGGATCAGGTCCATGTGGACAGATCAAGACCTTGTTTTTTGTTTCATCAATATTGTTAAATGTGAACGGAAATGTTTTTTCCTTCATTTTTTTGACACTTTCTTTTGAAATAACTCGTTCTTTTCCAAAATGTGGTTTTGTTCTATAACTTAGTAACTCAACTGTTTGATCATCAAATTGATAACCGATAACCCCAATAGCTCCAACCAATCCTTGACCATTTCCTAGGTAAAATGATTCCAGGTTTTTATTTGCAGCAAATTTTTTGGCATAATTTCGATTAACTAACTTGCATAGTGCAATTTCACTAAATTGTTTGAATTCATTAGGAATTGTTTCATTTTCATAAAATACTAGAGCAGGATTTGCACCATTTTTTGTATCAGAATATTTGATTAGATAATCTGTGATTTTCTTCTTGATTTTATCGGGATAATTTGTCTCAATCTTTAACCCTACTGCCCCATTTCCCCTTGTTTTCCAAGGAATGTTTGGATTAAATCTGACCAGTTTTGGATAGTCAAGAAATTGGACCTTTTCTTTTTTGAGATAGTTTACGATTTTGAAGGCAAGATAAGTAGTACACATTCCTTTAGGGGAATCAGTATCATCAAAGCCAATGTTCAGTACAGTTTTTGTTCTCATAGATCAAATTAGAAAAGCCTGACATTTTTGAGTTGTTGTTAAATCTAGATGGGTTTAAATTAAAATCAACTGAATTTTAGCCGGAAATGATAGTTATAGACGAGAAAAAAATCTTTGAAGAAATTCAAAAAAGAAAGCCTGTTTCAGTTGCTCTAAATGGGCCTGATGGAATTTTACCTAGAGTTCAAGAAACTGCATCAAAAATCATGAAAAGGTTTGGAATTCCAGCATATGTCTTAGCAGATACAACTTGGGGTACTTGTGATCTTAACTCAAATGGTGCCAAAGTTCTAAGTGCGGAAGTTTTGTTTAACATAGGTCATTCAATTAACATGGAAACGTTTGAAGACAATGTTGTTTTAATTGATGCCTTTGATGACATTACCTTTGACAAAGTTTCAAAAAAGTGTATTGAAATTCTAAAAGGAAAAACCATTTCATTAATTACTGATAGTCAACATCTTAATCAAGTAGAGAACGTTAAAGAAATCTTAACTCAGGGAGGAATTAAGGTTCTAATAGGAAAGGGAAAAGGTCAACTAAATGATGGTCAAGTTTTTGGTTGTGAGTTTTATCCTGCAACCGAAATCGCTCCAGATGTAGATGCAAATGTGTTTTTGGGACAAAGTAATTTTCATGCAGCTGGAATTGCATTAGCTACAAACAAACCAACATATGTTTTAGATCCATACTTTAATGAGATAAGAGAGGTTTCTGAATTTGCACAAAAATTACAGAAAAAGGCAACATTAGCAATTTACAAAGCTGCTGAAGCTAAAACTTTTGGAATTATTGTTGGTCTTAAAGAAGGTCAGATTGCAAAACCATTTGCCTTGAAATTTAAACGAGAGTTAGAAAAAGAGGGAAAAGAGGTTCAGCTTTTTGCATTAACTGACATTACAAATGAAAGGCTGACTAATTTGAAGGGAATTGATGCCTTTATTCAGGTAGCCTGCCCAAGAATTTCAACTGATAACCACTTTGACAAGCCAGTTTTGTCCACTCCACAAGCAAATGCACTTTTGAAAGTATTAAGAAATGAAAGTATTGAGGGTTATCTTCAGATCCCTCATTGGCTTTAATTGCATGTTTTCAAGCAAATTCTAGAAATCTTTTAGTTTATAATCAGTGTTCTAAAATTCAGCACATGTCAGAATCAATAACTTTTCCAGGAGATAGAATCGCTTCTATTGAAGAATATGAGGCTGGACAAAATGCCTTTGATGATGGAAGCGATGTAAGAGCTACAGTTGTCGGTACAGCTGAAATTGATAAAAAAGAAAGAATTGTTAATGTAAAGCATCCAGATGGTTTATCAATTCCTAAAGTTGGTGATATTATAATTGGCTCAGTAGCAGCTGTAATGGGCTCTATGATTGCAGTATCAATTGATTACATTAATGGAAAACCTACTATTTCTCATGTAGAATGTGTCTGTTCAACAAGAAATCTACGTAAACGAAATGTTGCCCTTGTAAAAGATATTGTTTGTCTTAAAATTATTAGTC